>CAYWGN010000089.1:0-17735 GCA_964457495.1 uncultured Desulfobacula sp. | reverse complement strand
AATGACATTCTCCGGGATGTCAGCAAGACACCCAAACAGCATCTGCACCTTCCCTTAAAGCAGACAAAATAAACTTAGGACTCAACCTTCCTGTGCAGGGGATTCTGATAACCCGGATATCAGCAGGGTATTGCATCCTGCTGACCCCGGCAAGATCAGCAGCACCATAGCTGCACCAATTACACAGAAAGCTGGTTATTTTTATTTTTTTTTCATCCATATTATTCATATCTCCCTATACAGCAGCATCGACTGCATCTTTTTTCTCTTTTAGTCCTGTTTGAACTTCTTCTCCTGTCTGAATATCATCCCCAGTTTCATTTCCATCATCCTGGGCAAATATCTGAGCAAATATCTGGTTATTATCAAATCCTTTAAGGTGTATGGCTCCTGATCTGCAGGAACTAACGCATAGTCCGCATCCTTTACAGAGAACAGGATTGATCTGTGCTTTGCCTTCATACCTGCCCTCAATTATAAGGGAAGGAGCAGAAAACGGACAAATGGATACACATACGCCGCATGAACTGCATTTCTCCTGATCCACCAGAGCAATAGTCCCGTCCATGTTCATTGTTTTTTTAGCAAGAAGCGTAACCGCTCTTGTAGCAGCAGCCTGGGCCTGGGATATTGATTCATCAATGGGTTTAGGTGCATGGGCAAGCCCGCAGATAAACACGCCATCTGTTGCACAGTCAACGGGTTTAAGTTTTGCATGGGCTTCCATGAAAAAACCATCAGCATTTTGTGTGACTTTATACATAGCAGCCAGTTTATTTGCTTTTTCCGGTACAATGGAAGAGGCCAGAATAATTAAATCACTCTTTATCTGCATTTTTCTTCTAAGGGAAGTATCTGAAAAAAGTATCTGTAGTTGATCATTTTCAGCAGTCACTTTAAGATCTTGTTCAAAATCAAATTTGATAAATTGTATCCCTTTAGTGCGGGCTTCGGTATACAGATCTTCCCTTAGTCCAAAGGGTCGCATATCACGATACAATATAAATATATCCATTTGAGGATTTATTGATTTTAATTTCAAGGCATTTCTGATGGACTGGGTGCAGCATACTTTTGAGCAGTATGGACGTTCAGGTATCCTTGATCCCACACACTGAATAAATACGGCTGTTTTGACTGATACTATATCCTCATCATTACTTAAAAATTTTTGATCCAGTTCAAGACCTGTAATCACACGGTCATCCTCTCCGTAAAGATGTGCTTCAGGTTTTAACTCTGAAGCACCCGTACAAATAATGGTAACGCCGTGCTTCAGCGTTTCTCTGGTATCATTTTTACTGACATGGGTTTCAAAATTTCCAACAAATCCATCAACATCGGTTATTTCAGTATTCAGGTGAATATCGATCAATTTGTTTTCTTCAACAGACTTTATCATTGAGGAAAGATGCTTTTGAATATCTTCACCTCGCCAGGTTTGATATAGTTTGTTTGCCTGGCCGCCAAGTTTGTCTTCTTTTTCAATGAGATAAGTATGATATCCCTGGTCGGCAAGTGTTTGTGCAGCTACGATGCCTGCAACCCCACCACCTATAACCAGTCCAGACTGATGAATTTCAAGGGTGGGTTCAGTCAGAGATTCATGCAGGGCTACCTTGGCTGTAGTCATTCTGACCAGATCTTTGGCTTTTTCAGTGGCTTTTTCAGGCTCTTTGGCATGTATCCATGAACATTGGTTCCGGATATTTGCCATATCAAAAAGATATTTATTAATACCTGCATTTGTCAATGTTTCCTGGAACAGACTCTCGTGGGTTTTTGGAGTACACGCAGCTATGACAACCCGATTTAATTGCTTTTCCTTTATAATGTTTGTAATGGCATCCTGGGTATCCTGGGAGCAGGAAAACATATTTTCGCCCGCATACTCAACATAGGGTAATTTTTTAGCCATTTCAACCACAGCAGGTACATCAACAACACCGGCTATATTGGTCCCGCATCTACAGACAAAAACACCGATTCTCGGGGCTTCACCTGTTATATTAATTTCTTCGGGAATCTCTTTGGTTTTTGTGAGCGACCATCTTGACTCCATAAGGTCAATGCCTGCCATTCCAGCCGCAGCACTGGATTCAATAACAGAAGAGGGGATATCTTTTGGGGCTTCAAAGGCACCGCAGATGAAAATTCCGGGTTTTGAGGTTTTGACGGGTTCAAAACTGCTGGTGGTAACAAAATTATAGTGGTCAAGGTTGATATCCATTATGCCTGCCAGCTTAACAGCTTCCTTTCCAATGCACAGCCCGACAGATAATACAACAATATCAAAGGCTTCTTTTTGTCTGGTTCCGGATTCGTCTATATAATTAATTATTTGAGTATCAGTTTCCGCATCAGGAACAATATTGGTGACCTTGGATTTAACAAATCTTATACCAGACTCATCCTTACCCCTGTTATAGAAATGTTCATAATCCTTGCCATGGGTTCTGATATCCATATAGAAAATAGCGGTATCCAAAGGATCATGGCTATGTTCCTTGGCAAGCATTGCTTCTTTTACAGCATAGGTACAGCACACAGAAGAGCAATATCCATTGGAACCCAGGTGGTTGTCCCTGGAACCTATGCATTGCAGCCATGCTATTTTTTTGGGCTCCTTCTTATCCGACGGCCTTACAAGGTGTCCTTCATAGGGCCCGGAAGAAGAAAGGATTCGTTCAAACTCAAGGCTTGTTACAATATTTTTAGAATTTTTATATCCATAAACATCATGCTCACCCGGATCATAGGGTTTGCAGCCCGAAGAAACAATGACAGACCCAACATTCAAGGATATTTCTTTTTGCTGGTCTTTATAATTGATGGCACCAGTAGGACATATTTTTTCACAATTCCCACATTTTCCCTTTGTCAGATAAATACAATTTTGGGCATCAATTGAATATTTTAAAGGCACTGCCTGGGGATATTTTACGTATATTGCCTTTCGTTTCCCAAGACCCTCGTCATATTCATTGTCAACTTTTTTGGGACATTTTTCAGCGCACAAACCGCAGGCAATACATTTATCCACATCAACATATCTGGGATGTTGAACAATATTGACTTTAAAATCACCCGCTTCACCAGATATATTTTTAACTTCAGATAAGGTTAGAAGTTCAATATTTATATGCCGGCCGACCTCGACCAGTTTTGGTGAAATAATTCACATGGCACAATCATTGGTGGGAAATGTCTTGTCCAATTGAGCCATAATTCCGCCAATGGACGGAGACCTTTCAACAAGATAGACATAATAACCGGAATTAGCCGCATCAAGTGCTGCCTGCATACCGGAAATTCCACCTCCAACGACCATTATTGAACCTATTTTTTTGGGTGCCATTTTTTCTCCTGTAACCAACCTGACTTTAATATTTTTTAAAACAAATTTTTATTCAACACTTTGAATCTCTTTTTTTGCTGATTTTTCCTTAACCGGTTTTTTCTTTTTTTTCGGTTTTTTTTCTTTTTTATCTTCAGTATCAAAAAGCTTAGAATAAGACGGATTCAGTAGTTCATTATCCAGGGTTCCAATTCCCAGTTCTTTTTTTCCGATTCCCAGACGAAGTCCTAAAAGCTGTGTATATAGAATCGACGGAAGCATATATTCTTTATTTCTTTTTGAAACAATCTGATCCTGAATTTTATCAAACTGCATATGACACCAAGGGCAGGCCACACAAATAAAATCAGCACCTGCTTTTTTAGCATTGCCAAGTTTTTTCTCGGTAAGGTCATAGGATAAATTGTCATTAATCCCAAGGACAGGTGCCCCGCAGCAATCTAGTTTGGATGGCCAGTCAATGCTTTTTGCGCCGGTAACATTTACAAGGTTATCAAAAAGGCAGGGCGCGACGGGATCATCAAACTGCATTATTTCAGAAGGACGGAGGGCATGACAGCCGTAATGGGTGGCTATTTTAAGATCTTTATAATGATCTATGGTTTTTTTGTTCAGTTCCTCAATTGTAATATCATTGTGCAGGATAGACAAATAGTTTGATATTAAGGAGGTCCCTTTATATTTAAGACCTTCTTTGCTTAAAATTTCATTAATTTTATTTTTTAAGTGATTGTCCTCTTTTAAAATTGCATCGGCTTTTTTAAGACTTCCAAAACAGCATTGACAAAGGGTCAGTATGTCCAACCCTTTTTTTTCAGCTAGTGCAATGTTTCTGGCTGATGACAGAATCCATGCGGTTTGATCTGTATTTTTCAAAGGATACCCGCAGCAATTGAATTCTTTGATATCAAGGAGATCAATATTTAATTTTTTAAATACAGCCTTTGCTGAAGTTTCGTACTGGGGAACTTTTGCCGGAATGTTACATCCGATAAATAATGCAAATTTTTTCATATTTTTTTCCATTGCCATGTTTTTAATAATGGTGAAAAATTTTTAACAGGTTTCATAGTTTTATGATCATAGAATATGTCATCACTCTTTTTGAGAGTAAAAACAATCTTTGGACACCTTGTTTTTAAGTTCATAAAAGATGTCAGTTACTTTAACATTCTGTGGACAATGCTCCTGGCACTGATAGCAGGTAACGCAATCCCACAGCATATTAGACTCAAGGGCAAGGTTTTCAAGGCCAAGACCTATAGCTCTCATCATTTGGTGAGGAAGCAAATCAAGAACCTGTTCTGGTTTTTCATAATTCATTACCACAGGACAGACATTGGTACAATTTTCACATGAAAAACATGAGGCAAATGTATTTTCCGCAAGGGTTGGCTGTTTGTTGTCCTTAAATTCATTGTTCCCATCGTTCAAAGACAGAACATCTTCTGAATGACTCTTTTTCTTGTACCTGGAAGCGATAATCCCTTTGGCATGTTTGGCCGGCATATCAAAAAGCGTGGCTTCAAAATCATCTTGATTGTAAGTACGATTATATGAATAGGGTGACAATACAAGGGATGTAATCGATACCCCTGATCTGATAAATTCTTCTCTGACATCATACCATAATTCTTTGAGATTTATTCCGGCAGGACAGACAACCGTACACCTGTCACAATTTGAACAAAGGAAAATACCTTCCTGAATTGCCATAAACTGTGATGAACCAAGGTCTTTGGTTTTAAAATATTGTCGAAGGGAAAGCATTCTTTCGGATGGTAGGATGTTCACGTTATTTTTAACATCAAAGGCAGGGCCTTGTGAGCAAGTTTTGCTGCACAGGCTGCAATGGACACAGGCGTCAAGTTCAATAAGCTGGCGCGTAGCAATATTCAAAGGGTCGGATTTGTCTCTTTGCATTATAGCGTTTGTAATTAAACTTAGGGGAGTTGTGATCATATGAAGCATTTTGGTAAAGGGCAAAAGCGCAAGACCGATAAAACATGAAAGGATATGAAAATAATATAAAATATTTACCATACCCATGCTATCCAGAAGCCCTCCCAAGGGTTTCATCATTTTTGACATTGCATACCCGGCAAATGCTGCTTGTGGCCTAGTATGACATTCAACGCAGCTCTCATTATGAATTTCTTCACCAGCTGCAAGGGTTTCTGAAGAAATCTGTTCTATAATAATATTGGGAGAGACAAGCCCGTAATATTTTACCCAGTAAGCTTCCAGAGCAAGTCTATCTTCTTTATAATCAAGGGCTGCAAAATCTTTTTCCATGTTTTGAAAATCAGTATGGGAAATAATCTTTGACCCTTCTAAAGCAAATCCGGATAGAATAATGATGGCAACAATAAAAATGGCATAGATATCCATTTTATTTGTGGTTAACCTGTGAATTTTCATAAAAGACCGACGGCAAATGGCAATGATAATTCCAATCAAAACCATGAAACCGAAGAAATCTCTCAGGAACATAAAGGGATTTACAGTTGAATAATAATAAGAGAAGATTTTTTCAGATACAATAGATTCCAGGGCATGCATAAAGAACAGCAGTATAAAACCCCAGAAAATAAGCATATGCATTATCCAGCGCAAAACATCCTGTTTTAATATTTTAATAAGGAAAAGCACCTCAAAAACAAATGTCTTTAATATAATTACAAATTTTGGACTGAAAATCACGCCAGGTATCGATTTTAAGCTTGAAATTAATCTTTGTGAAAAACTAGAATTTTGAGCTTGAAGTCCTATTTTGAAAGAAAACCATTGGACAATTTTAAAAATCATCCCAATAGCAAATAATATAAGTGACAAATTTAACAAAAGATCAAAAGTCATAAACCAGTTCTCCTAAATCCACAAACCACCGATAATAATAAAATTACAAAATATTTATATTGGTTCTAACCATCCATGTGTGTTAGTTTTGTTTCTACCGCATGAAACTTTTAATACATCGTGCATACCACACACAAAAAAATAATAAAAGTGCTATCAACTTAAAATTAAAATTTAAGTATGAATTTTATTCTCAATTAACACGAATTGAGTTATAAGGGTATCAAACAAGGCTTGTCAACAATTATTAAACGAGTGTAAACATTGTTTATGAAAAAAATTATTGTCATCTGCGGTCCAACAGGCATCGGTAAAACTTCTTTTGCCATATCAGTTGCCATGCGGTTTAATGGAGAAATCATCGGTGCTGATTCAATGCAAATTTACAAACACATGGATATCGGCACTGCCAAACCAGGTCCTGAAGAATTAAAACTGGCAAGACACCATCTTGTTAATTTTGTTGATCCTAAAGAGGATTTTGATGTAGGCAAGTACGTTAAAGAGGCTGATAAAGCCATTGAAGATATTAGTGGTCGGGAAAAAATTCCCATTGTTGCTGGTGGTACAGGACTTTATATCAGGGCTCTTTTACATGGATTATTCCGATCAAAACCCATATGCCCTCAAACAATGTCAGAGTTGACCAGAGAACTTGAAGAAAAGGGGAGCACAATCCTTTTTCAAAAACTTGAAAAATGTGACCCCAAAGCTGCCAAAAAAATACACCCCAACGATTCTTTCAGAGTGATCAGAGCACTAGAGGTTTGTCAGACTACGGGCCAGAGAATTTCTGATCGTCAAAAAAAACATAACTTTGAGGACCAGAGATATAATTTTTTTAAAATTGGACTCTACATGGACAGGGAAAAATTATATAACCGGATCAATAAACGGGTTGAACTGATGCTTAATCAAGGTTTGCTCAACGAAGTGACAACCCTGGCTCAAAAGGGTTATCCTTTTAACTTAAAATCCATGCAATCAATTGGGTATAAGCATATGGCTATGTTCATCAACAATGAAATCGATTGGGAAGAAGCAATCAGATTATTCAAAAGGGATACAAGACGATATGCCAAAAGGCAATTTACATGGTTTCATAAAGATAAAGATATGCATTGGCTTCTGCCTTCTCAGTTTGATGAGGCAAAAAAGATGATAAAAGAGTTTTTGACATAGTCTTTAATTTTACTTATACTTCCGATTCTAACATCATGGGTTGCAAACTTGTGAAAAAATAATAAAACAATAAATAAATAAGTATAAAAATAAATGACGTCTAATAAACCAATTTTTTTACATTATCGATACTTCATCATTTTTATGGTCATTTTTTGTTTGTCCGCCTGTACAAAGCTGCCTGTAAAACAGCCCGATGAAAAACAAGCTTCTGAACCCGTAAAAGAAAAAATAGAAACAGCCCAGCCAAAAATTTCTATTTTAGAAACACTAACCACTGAGGCTCAAAAATTTTTTCTCCAGGAAAATTATCAAGATGCCTTGCTTATCTATAACCAGGCTCTTTCTCAAGCTAATGAAACCCAAAAACCCAAGGTCATTTCAGCCATTGAAATTGTTCTTGCAAAAACACCAACAAAAACCATACAGGAATTTATTAATATAAAAAATATTCATATCCCAAGATCTTTATTAGTATACTGGCTTGGTTTGAATTATGCTTCTGAAAATAACGTGGTTAAATCCAGGGAAATACTTGAAACATTTTTGTTGCAATATCCTGACCATCCATATTATTCAGGTGCTGCCGATCTTTTGGCGGACCTAAAAAAATTAATTTTCAATCGGCACACGATAGGATGCCTCTTACCTTTGACCGGGAAATATGCCATTTTTGGACAACGGGCGTTAACAGGGATTCAATTGGCCATACAGGAATTATCAAAAAAATATGATCGACAGTTCAAGCTCATCATAAAAGATACCCAGGCAGACCCGGATATTACCATTAAATGTGTCAGGCAATTATATGAAAATAATGTTGCTGGAATAATCGGACCATTATTGATGGTTAATGAGGCTGGCCAGGAAGCAGAAAAACTTCAAATTCCCATCATTGCTTTGACACAAAAAACTGATTTCCCCTTAAGGGGAGATTATTTGTTTTCAAATTTTATTACACCTGAAATGCAGGTTCAAACACTTGGCGACTATTTGTTTTTAAATCTGGGTATAAAAAAAGTGGCTATTCTTTATCCAAATGAAAAATATGGTAAAAAATATATGGAACTTTTCTGGGACGTCGTGGATGAACACGACGGAGAAGTTGTCGGTGTTGAGCCCTATGACGGAAAGAAAACAGATTTTGCAGAACCGATACAAAAACTCACGGGACAGTTTTTTCCGATCCCTGATTTTTTAAAACCCGAGGTCATTGAACCTGAAAACGATGAAGTTCTTAACAATGATCAAAATAGGGTAGATGTACTGAAAATAAACACTGAAGCTCAAACCCAAGAGGAAGAAAAAAAGAAAACCCAAGAGGAAGAAAAAATTAAAATTGATTTTGAAGCATTGTTTATTCCCGATTCCCCTTCAAAATTGAATATGATTCTACCACAACTGGCTTACTATGATGCCAGGGGCATGTATCTTGTCGGAACAAATTTGTGGCATAATGAAAACCTTTTAAAAGATGTAAAAGGATATAATAAACAGGCTGTTATTGCCGACGGATTTTTTGATGGCAGTCAAAATCCGGTAACATCAGAGTTTACAAAAAAATTTAAGGCCGTGTTTAATACAAAACCCCAATTTTTAGAAGCCATATCCCATGATACCACTTCCATTCTTTTTTTAGCTGCCATGGATGAAGCCATTGATTCCAGACAAAGCTTAAAGGATGCCCTCAAGAGTCAACGCGTTTTTACAGGCGTCACTGGCGACACCTTTTTTGATAAAGATGGCACAGCTCACAGAGACCTTTTTCTTATGACGATTAAAAAAGGAAAATTTGTTGGAATCAGTCGGTGAAAAAAGCATCCTGTCCCGTCGCTTCCAGTACTGACTGCCAAAGCCTTTCGTGGGGATCCATATTTTTTCTCTTGCCTGCCGAGGCATCCATGGGAACATGAACATAATGATTGTTCCAAAAACTGATCAATAATTTTGTTTTTCCCGTCATTCCCGCATGGACGGCATCCCTGCCAAGGAAACCGCAAAATACACTGTCATTGGCATTGGCTGGAAGACTTCTGATAATATAACTGGGGTCAATATATTTTAATGCAATGGGGATATTTTTTGCCTTAAACCATTTTGAAATCTTGTCTTTGAGAAAAAGCCCAATATCCTGGAGAATAAGATTTCCAGAAGGATCAAATTCTTTTTGTTGATCATCAAATAAATTTTGGCCAGCACCTTCAGCCACAATGATAACAGCGTGTTTTCGATGAATAATTCTATTTTCAAGGGCCTGTAAAAATCCAGTTGTTCCTTTCAGAGAAAACTCAACCTCGGGAATGAGAACAAAATTGGCATCCTGCTGTGCCAAAGCGGCAGTAGCGGCCAGGAAACCAGAATGCCTACCCATAAGCTTTACCAACCCGATTCCATTGGGATATGCCACAGCTTCATTATGAGCCCCCTTTATGGCAAGTGTTGCAACATCAACTGCAGTATCAAACCCAAATGACCGGGATACAAGATAAATATCATTATCAATGGTTTTTGGAATGGCAATGACTGATATTTTTAAATTTCTATTTTCAATTTCTTGGGCTATTTTTTTTGCTGCCATTAATGTACCATCTCCACCCACCAAAAAAAGAATACCAATACTCATCCTTTCTAAACAATCAACAATCATACCAATATCCTGGGTTCCCCTGGAAGAACCTAACATTGACCCGCCTGTATCCTGGATTCCATAAACAGACTCAGGGTTTAGATCCATTATTTCATGTTCAAAATCAGGTATAAATCCTTGAAGCCCATGTTTGATTCCATAAATTGATTTTACATTATATATGTGATGGAGCTCTAATACGATGGACCGGATAATATCATTTAATCCAGGGCATAATCCGCCACAGGTTGCAATAGCACATTTTAATTTGCTTGGATCAAAGTAAATCTTTTCTCTGGGTCCTGCCTTTTCAAAACTATTAATTTTAGCACCATTTGTTTTCTGATGATCCATTTGAACATCTACTATTATTCTTGCCTCATCTGAAACAAACCGTTTGACAGGTTTCCCTGATTTTGTGTTACGTTTAAGTGGAGAAATAATTTTTGCTTCACCAAGGGTTGGGATATCTGTATTAAAATCAAAGTTGTTCATTGTCCCCCCCCATTAAATTGAAAAGATCCTTTTCCAAGGATATCATGTAAGTGTAAAAGTCCATCAATTCGGTTGTCTTTATCAACAATGGGAAGCACAGTAATTTGATATTTCTCCATAAGATTTAATGCTTCATATAAAAAAGATTCAGCATATAATGCATGGGGATTTGAACTCATGACCCTGTCTACTGTTTGAGTTTCTAAATCAGTCTGATTGTTGGCTATGCAATGTCTTATATCTCCGTCTGTGATAATTCCTTTTAATTTTTTTTCTTTATTCAGGACGATCACTGCACCTAACTTGAATTTTTCCATTTGTTCTATGGCAAGGCTCATTAAAGATCCTGCCAAAACCCATGGTGAAGTTGATGTTTCAAACATGATTTCACCAACCCTGCATGAAAGACGTTGCCCCAGCATTCCTCCTGGATGGGATTTCATGAAATCACTTTTTTTAAATTTTTTTTGGGTAATCAATACAACAGCCAGGGCATCCCCCATGGCAAGCTGGGCCGTTGTACTGGATGTCGGAGCCATATTAAAGGGACAGGCTTCT
Organism: uncultured Desulfobacula sp.; assembly: GCA_964457495.1. Lineage (GTDB taxonomy): Bacteria > Desulfobacterota > Desulfobacteria > Desulfobacterales > Desulfobacteraceae > Desulfobacula. The sequence goes on along the minus strand of CAYWGN010000089.1, from coordinate 6,657 downwards.
TTTTGCACCCCTGTATCAATAACAATATCGCATGATTTGGCCATGGTGGAGTTAAGATTTCCTGTAAACCCCGCAAGCCTGCACCCGATATCTTTGATCACGGGGAGTAATTGGTTAAGCTCACTGGTTTCACCGCTGTTGGAAATAGCGATAAAAACATCCTCTTTGCTGACCATACCCAGATCCCCATGAAGAGCTTCAACGGGATGTAAAAACATTGAATTCGTTCCAGTACTGACGAGAGTGGCAACGATTTTTTTAGCAATCAGGCCTGATTTTCCTATACCGGAAATGATAACTCGACCACTGGAATTGCATATTGCATTCACAAGCGTTTCAAAAGAGACACCAATATTTTTGGTTAATTGCAAGATACTGTCAGCTTCTATTTTTAATACTTCTTTTGCTTTATCTATTATCATGATGAAATCTTATCTCATTTTTATGGGTTGTAAAAAATTTGCTTTATTCTTTTTATATACAATACTCAAGCTGTTTTATATATAAAAAAATTATGGTTTGCAAAGAACTCAAATATTGACTTTTTTTAAAAATTGTTATATTCCAGTAAAGTTTATAGCAATATTATAAAAAATAAGATGATAAAGAAAATAAAGTATTTTTTTTTCTATAACTTCAAACTACAAGATTAATTTACAGGATTATTATTATGATTTGTACAACTATTAGGGAAGGCGACGACTGCGTATTCATGACAAAAAAAGGCTGTAGCTACAATGAAGGAGCATGTCTGCCCATAATTGATGAATGCATGGGATGTGCAAGAGCTTCAGAATTTAAAACCGGGGTATATTGCACTGCTGCTCCTGATCCTTCATTAAAATGGAAAAATGGAAACTGTAATATCGCAACCCATATTAAAATTGCTGAAGCTGCCAAAAAACAAAAGGTCAACCCAATCAAGGCATCCAAAAGAAGATAAGCTTTATACTTTAGTTTTATTTAAACTCTGTGGTTTCTATCTTAATAAAGCTGCAGAGTTTTTTTTTGCGAATTTAAATTTTATCTATTAACCATTTTAAAAGAGTGACGTATGAATCCAATTGCAAAAGATTTAAACAAAATTATTAATGGATCCAATCCCCACATTTTTGAAATGCTTTCCCATATGGGGAAAGCGGTTTTTTTCCCAAAAGGCATCCTCAGTCAGAGTGCTGAAGCCAAACAAAAAGCAGATAAAATCAATGCAACCATTGGCATTGCAAAACAAGGGAACGATGTCTTTTGCCTTTCTTCACTCACAAAATATATTAAAAATATTGAGCCGAATGATTATTTAACCTATGCCCCTTCATTTGGTATCCTGGAATTGCGTAACAAATGGAAAGCTGATCTTTATAAAAAAAATTCAACTCTTAAAAATAAAGAAATCAGTCTTCCTGTTGTGACTTCAGGTATCACCCATGGGGTCAGCGTATTATCTGATATGTGGATTGATCCTAATGATGTTATTGTTATGCCTGATATGATGTGGGGCAATTATAATATGACCTTTTGTGTCAGGAACAATGCCCGCATCGTTCATTATAAGACCTATGATGAGCCATTGACTCGATTTAATATCGATTCTTTTGAAGAAGTAATTCGTCGGCAGGCCAAGGAAAATGATAAAATTATTACTATTTTAAATTTCCCCCATAACCCTAGCGGTTATTCTTTGAGTATAACCGAAGCAAAAAGGGTTGCAAGTATCCTCATTGATATTGCCCAACAGGGAACCAATGTGGTTGCAGCCTGTGACGACGCTTATTTTGGTCTTTTTTATGAAGAGGAGACCAGCAGAGAATCCATATTTTCCCAATTAGCTGGAGCTGATAAACGTCTTGTTGCTGTAAAAATTGATGGTGCAACAAAAGAAGATTATGCCTGGGGCTTGCGAATAGGCTTTATCACCTATGGTGTTTCTGGTGCAAATAACAGCGTTCTTGAAGCACTGGAAAAAAAGACAGCAGGATGTATCCGGGGAAATATTTCCAATGCGTCCCACCTAAGCCAGACCCTCCTTTTAAAGTCCATGGCAGATGAAGATTATGAAATTTATAAACTAGAAAAATTTGAGCTTCTGAAAAAACGGGCATTAAAAATAAAAAAAGTCTTAAAAAATCCGAAATTTAATGATTTCTTTGATGTCTATCCCTTTAATTCAGGTTATTTCATGTGTATTAGGCTTAAGGATGTGGATGCAGAAGTCTTAAGGGTTCATCTTCTGGATAATTATGGCGTTGGTTTAATTTCTTTTGGAGAAAAAAATATCCGGGTGGCCTTTTCCTGTCTTGAGGAAAATGATGTTGAAATATTATTTGATTTCATATTGAGCGGTATTAATGACCTGAGAAATGGTTGATGCCCATGAGTTTTAGAGAAAAAATGGGTTCGCGGGATATTGCAATTGCAGGCAGATGGCTTTTTTACTTTGTTTTCATCGGAATTATTGCCGGTTGCGGTGCCGTTGTTTTCCATTATTTGTGTGGACTGGGCATGCATTATTTTTTGGATCTCATGGCAGGATACAGACCTGTTTCTCCTGCAGGAGAACATCTTCTTTTGCCCCACACCCAGACTCCTTTTAATAAATGGATACTTTTAATCCTGCCTGCATTGGGCGGGCTTGTAAGCGGGTGGATCGTTTATACCTTTGCTCCTGAGGCTGAAGGTCATGGAACAGATGCTGCCATTGATGCCTACCATCATAAAGGCGGAATGATCCGGGCCAGAATTCCTTTCATAAAAACAATTGCCTCTGCCATTACCTTAACAACAGGTGGATCAGGGGGCAGGGAAGGGCCCATTGCACAAATCGGTGCCGGCTTTGGATCTTTTCTGGCAACCAAATTCAACCTTTCTGAAAGAGAAAGAAGAATTATGATGGCTGCGGGTATTGGTGCCGGGGTTGGATCCATATTTCGTGCTCCCCTGGCAGGAGCACTTTTTGCAGCTGAAGTCCTTTATCGGGATCCTGACTTTGAATCAGAAGTCATTATTCCAGCGGGTATTTCCTCTGTTGTTGCCTATTGTACTTTCTGCCTTGTTTTTGGGTGGGGTTCTTTATTTGATTCTCCGGGTTTTAAATTTCAAAATCCATTGGAGCTTGGGCCTTACCTCGTTCTTGCCGGCGTTCTTGTGCTTACGGCTATTCTTTACATTAAAGTATTTTATGGGGTCATTGATCTTTTTAAAAAATTATCAATCCCAAACCATTTTAAACCCGCCATAGGTGGTTTGATTACTGGTATTATCGGATTTTTTCTTCCATATACCCTTGCATTTGGTTATGGGATTGCTCAGCAGGCAATCTTCAACCAGGTGGCCATTCCAACTCTGATTGCATTGGCCATCGGTAAAATATTTACCACATCTTTTTCCATTGGGTCTGGAGGCAGCGGCGGGGTATTCGGCCCTTCCATTGTCATAGGGGGAGCCATGGGGGGAGCTGTGGGGAAAATTTTTAACCTGCTTATCCCTTCTATTGTAACAAGTCCAGGCTCTTTTGTTATTGTGGGTATGGCAGGTTTTTTTGCCGCAGCATCCAACACACCTATTTCAACGATTATTTTTATAAGTGAAATGACCAACTCCTACCACTTATTGCTGCCAAGTCTTATGGTATGTTCCATTTGTTATTTATTATGTCAGCGATGGACAATATTTGAAAATCAGGTCAAATCAAGGATTGATTCTCCAGCCCATGCAGGTGAATTTATGATGGATATTCTTCAAACCATAAAAGTCAAAGATTTAAGGCATCTGATCAAAGAGGTTAGATGTGTGAATGAAGACATGCCATTCAGCGAATTTAAAAAAATATTTTCAACTACAAAGCAACATTATTTCCCGGTAATTAACAGCAAGGGAGACTTTTCAGGTATTTTTTCCTCCAATGATATAAGGGAAGTTATTTTTACCCTTCATATAGAACAATTGGTTGTCATGAAAGATATCATGGTGTCTGACCTGATCTACACCACCCCTTCTGAAGATCTCAATACAACTCTTTTAAAATTGACTCAAAAAAATATTGATGCCTTGCCTGTTGTGGAAGAAGATAATCCAGGCCATCTGATGGGTTTGATTTACAGACGGGACATCATCTCACATTACAACCAGCATATCAAAAAAATAAAAAATCAGGAATAATTCACTTTTTTTAAAAACAGCCCATGGGCTGGTGCTGTTTGACCGGCCAGACTTCTGTCTTTTACTTTAAGGATTTGTATAAATTCATCAATTGAAATTTTATTTAACCCTGCAAGGACAATTGTTCCCATAAGGTTTCTGACCATATACTTTAAAAACCCGCTGGCACAAATTTTAAATACAAGTCGCTGATGATCCAATTGACTTATGTTGGAAAAAAAGACTTGTCGAATGCTGGAAGAACGCGGACTTCCTGTATTTTCAAAAGACTTGAAATCAAAAATTCCTGTAATGGCATGGCAGCACCGGGTCATCGCCTCAATATCCAGAACGGATCGAATATGCCATTGATACATTCTTTCTATGGCACAAGGATCCTGCCTGTTCAAAATAAAATAGTGGTATTCTTTGGAAACAGTATTGTACCTGGCATGAAAGCTATCCGCTACAAGATGGCAATCCCTTATTACAACGGGGTCTTTTATCAGGCTGTTCAGGGCTGCTTTAATTTTTTGGGGAAGAATATTAGTATCAGCATGAAAGTTTGCCACCTGGCCCACGGCATGGACACCCGCGTCGGTTCGCCCGGATCCTGTGATTTTGATCGTCTGGTTCAGAATCAGGCTTAACGCTTTTTCAATTTCACCTTGCACGGTTTTTTTGTCTGGTTGTTTTTGCCAACCAAAAAAATTCGTCCCATCATATTCAATGATAATTTTAAAGTTTTTATGCATTCTAAACAATAAATTGGGATAGTTTTTTATTGGCTTTTAGAATGGTAAAGGATAACTTATTGGCTGAATCAGACCCTAGAATTTCTGTATACTTTAAATATAAATTTTTATAGGCAAGAGCAACAGGGCTTTTTAATTCAAGACCCTTTGCAGTGGGTGAGATAAATGCTGCCTTGCCTTTGGACTTGCGATTGACAAGTCCTTTTTTTTCCAGAGCATCTACAAAGCGGGTAATGGTGGAAGGAGTCAGGTTAAGGCGATGACTTAAGTCTTTTGGACTGATCCCGGGTGTATCGTACACCATCAGCAATAAGGATGCATGGGCAGGGGAGAGGTTTAAGGGGCCAAATTCTTTTTCAGCAAGTTCTAACAAACACCTGGACAGGGCATTGGTATTAAAAAACAGACAGCTTTCTAAAAAATTTTCATTGTTTTCCATTTTTACCTCAAAAAGGATTGCGGTTGCATATACAATTATAATTTTTAAACCCTTATGTCAACACAAGAATACCACAAGAATTGTTCCCCTTGAATCCGGTTGGGTGTGCATTGCGATGAATCCGATTGAACTATTCTTACAGGTTCTAAATTCCGCTGCACTAAACGGCAAAACTCGCTTCGCTCAGACACTTGCCGTTCTTAACGTTTCGCTGCATTAAAAACCTGTACAGAATAGCAATCAACGATTCCCTGCAACCCACACCCAACCTCCTTGGCAAGCATACTCAGACCCGAACTCTGTATTACGCCGGTGTATTGAAGTTAACAGAAAATTAATTTTTTGATTAATCTCTAATATCCAATATAGTCTATTTTTTGATATCTCTTTACAGGCATTTTCAAAGTTGCTATTTATTGATTTAAACCACGATGTTACTTGAGGTCAGATATCATTCAATTTTTCATGATATCCAGATCTGCGCAATTACTTGCTCACATATCCTAAAATATTGATATTGATTGGGTTATTAAATTTTTACATGGCTATAGGATGGACTATTCAAATTTATATGGCATTTGGAAATGGACATCAATTTGACAATGCTGCCCTTGCACAGCACGGATTATCAATCCGGTTAAAATTTTAAAGGATTATACATGTATCAATTATGTTTTTATGTGCCTGAATCATATCTTGAGGAAGTTAAAACAGCTCTTTTTGAAAAAGGTGCCGGAAAATTAGGTCATTATGATTCATGTTCATGGGAGACTGAAGGTATCGGTCAATTCAGACCACTGCATGGCAGCAATCCTTTTGTCGGAGATAAAAACAAGGTCGAACAGGTGCGGGAATTCAGAGTTGAAATGGTTATTCAGGATGTATACTTAAATTCAGTCCTAAGTAAGTTAGTGGAAGTTCACCCCTATGAAACACCGGCTTATAGTGTTTGGGAGATTAAAACAATCGAAGATTTTGCAAAGACATGATCCTCCTGGACATGGGCAAAGAGTCTGAGTATTTGACGGTAGGCAAAACACCTCTTGAAAGGGTGCAGAAATTGCTGTCAAAGTTAGATTTCATAAGGCAAAGCAAGGAACTGGGTCTGTTGTTTTAGAGACTGAAAAGGACCTGTCCAACAAATATGTTGGACAGGTAGAATCTATTTTAAAAATCTGCCAAAACCCTTGGAATGGCGGTCTTTTCTGAACAATGATCTGATTTTATTAACCGACATTCCCTTAAAGGTGCAAAAAGCATTTGTCCTGCTTTGGTTGAGTTAAATCATTTACACAAATCAATGGGCAACGTATAATGCTTTTTCAAATT
>CAYWGN010000088.1:0-17795 GCA_964457495.1 uncultured Desulfobacula sp. | reverse complement strand
GTCCATGAAAAAATTACCGGCCGTAAGAGCGGCGCAGGCCCTGCCGAGGGCCGTGCATTTCTGGTTAACGGTGTACCCGTAAGTGTTCCCATTGCTGCAAACTATGTCTTAAAATCACCTTTTACCCTGAACAAAACCCCTTCAGGATATCTTCTCTTAAAAAACAGCAGACCCATTTCAACCATTCAAGTTGTTCCAGAACCCAGATTTTATAGCGAATCCACAGAGGATGGAATTTCTTACAGACAGATTGCCCTTCTCCACGGCAAAGACTGCCTGGCCACAACCGTGCTGCAAAGGTGTGTTCATTGGAAGCGTTCACAAAAATGCAAATTTTGTGCGACAGAATCCTCTCTTTCCAACAGCCAGACCATAGCCAAAAAAACACCGGGACAACTTGCCCAGGTTGCCAGGGCTGCCCGGGATATGGATGGTGTGACCCACATGGTACTCACATCTGGCATAGGAGACCCTCCTGGAAGTGAAATCCCGTATTTAGCCCAATGTGCCAGGGCCATAAAAGCAGAAGCCCGCATACCATTGCAGGTTCAGATTGCACCGCCAGAGGACCTTGGCCTTATTGACGAGCTAAAGGATGCAGGGGTTGAATCCATCGGCATTCATATTGAAAGTTTTGATGCTGATATTCTTTCAAAAATGGCGCCTGCCAAAGCAAAAATAGGTTTAAGCCATTATGAGAAAGCATGGAAAAAGGCAGTTCAATTATTTGGGGTCAACCAGGTAAGCAGTTTTATCATTGCAGGCCTGGGAGAAACCATCACCTCCATTGCCTGGGGAAGTGAATTACTTGCAGATCTGGGGGTTTATCCCTTTGTTGTGCCCCTTCGCCCTATCCCGGGTTCAAGTCTCAAACGATCAACACCGCCCCATCCGGATATAATGAAGCAGGTCTATGAAGAGGTTGGTAAAATTCTTCAAACCAAAGGGATTTCCACACATAAAATTTTGGCCGGATGTGCAAAATGCGGGGCCTGCTCAGCTTTATCATCCTATGAACAAAAGCAAGATAAAGACCTGATTTGCCATTCAGCCAGGAATGAATTTGAAAAATCCGAAGCCTTCAGAATCCGCAGAAATGTATTTGTCCATGAACAGGGATTATTTGACAAATCAGATATGGATAAAAATGATCTAAATGCAATTCATCTGGTTGCCAGGCAGAATGGGAAAATTATCGGAACCGTCCGGATTTATAAAAAGGATACAGGATCAGATCACTGGATCGGTGGCAGGCTTGCCGTGGAAAAGGATTCCAGGGCCACCTGTGCCGGCTCCGGTCTGGTCAAAGAAGCCATGAAACGGGTACAAAAAAAAGGATGCCGGATATTTACAGCCCATATCCAGGAAAAAAATGTCCCCTTTTTTTTAGAACTTGGCTGGAAACCCATTGGACCAGTTAACTCCCATTTGGGCCACCCCCATCAAAAAATGCAGGCAAATCTAAACCTTGTACGGAAAGATATTCAAATATGAACGATATAAATTTAGACCAAATTGTTGAATCTGTCAGAAATTATGTTGGCCTTGTACGCAAACGCCCCATCAAAGCCGTTGTGGAAAAACTTTTTACAACTTACAAATACGGAAATGCCCTTCCCAATTTCGGTGATGATGCTGCAGTCATACCCTTTAAGGATGAATACCTGCTTTTTGCAACTGATGGAATGATGACAAATCTGATCATCAACGAACCCTATGCTGCCGGCAAAGCCTCGGTCATGGTGACGGTGAATGATATTTATTCCATGGGCGGCAGGCCCATTGGCATGGTTAATGTTCTGGCCAGTGGAGATGAAGAACAGCGTGCCCTTATTGTGGACGGTATTAAAAAAGGATGCACAAAACTTCAGGTTCCCATGCTGGGGGGTCACCTGCATCCTGATCCGGAAATTGCCACCCCTTCGTTGAGCGTGGCTATACTTGGTGTTGCAAAAAAACTACTTAGAAGCCACCTGGCAAAAAAAGGCGATGACCTGATCCTGGCAGTGGATCTCCATGGAAGTCCCGGATGCCATTCTGTTGTCAGTTGGGATGCAAATTCCGGTAAAACTTCAGAGGAATTGCTTCACCGACTTGAAACATTACCGTTGATTGCAGAACAAGAATTGTCATGTGCTGCCAAGGATATCAGCAATGCCGGTATTCTGGGCACGATTTCCATACTTCTGGAAAACTCGGGTAAAGGCGGGTCCATTAATCTGGATGCCATACCAAGACCTGACTCCATTGAGCTTAAAGACTGGCTCCATTGTTTCCAGAGTTTTGGATTTATCCTTGCCGTCAAACCGGAGAACTCAAAAAAAGTTCTGGAACTGTTTTCAAGCCGGAACATTAGTGCCGGTATTATTGGAAACGTGACCCAAAATGACCGGGTCCTGCTGGAACAAAAACAAACCTCCAGGGTTTTGTTCGACTTTAAAACCGATGAAATCACAGGTATCCGTTACAAAGGACAGGTTGAATAAGGGAAAAGTCATCTCAGGGAAAGATTCATGGCTGACACTGGATTCCAAAAAACCGGTGGACAGCCAATAAAAACGATATAAAATAAATAAATTTTTATTCAGGAAGAGGACTTGTCATGTTTATTGATGGAAAATGGAGAGAAGCGGAGAACGGTGCTAAATTTGATGTGTTTAATCCAGCAACAGGCGAGGTCATAGCAAAAGTGCCGGATGGGAAAGACAAGGATGTATGTCTTGCAATTGAAGCTGCCGACAGAGCTTTCCCAGTCTGGTCATCATTAACAGCCTACCAGCGGTCACAGTATTTATACACGGCCTGGAAAATCATGCTGGATAAAAAAGAAGACCTTGCCCGGATCATGACCATGGAACAGGGCAAACCCCTTACTGCTGCCCGAAACGAAGTTCAATATGGTGCTGATTTCTTATTATGGTTTGCTGAAGAAGCCAAAAGGGTTTACGGACAGACTATTCCGTCTGCTAGGCCGGATCAGCGTTTCATTGTTTTAAAACAGCCCCTGGGCGTAGTGGGTGCCATTACACCGTGGAATTATCCTGTTTCAATGATAACAAGGAAACTGGCCCCTGCCCTTGCTGCCGGATGTACCGTGGTATTGAAACCAGCCGAGGCAACTCCCCTTTGTGCCATGGAAATGTTTAAAATTTTTGAAGAAGCAAAAATTCCTTCTGGTGTGGTAAACCTTGTCACAGCCCTTGACCCCAAACCCGTGGGAGCTGAGTTTGTTTCCAATCCCATTATCAGGAAACTGACCTTTACAGGTTCAACCCGGGTGGGCAAAATGCTTGCCAGAGAAGCGGCACAGCACATGAAACGAATTTCACTGGAACTGGGTGGACATGCCCCGTTTATTGTTTATGATGATGCAGATCCTGTCCATGCTGCCAAAGGAGCCGTCCTGGTAAAATTCTTAAATACGGGCCAGGCCTGTATCAGCCCCAACAGAATCTTTGTCCCCCGTCACATGGTTGATGCATTTACTGACGAATTTACAACTCGTGTCAAGGCCATGAAAGCCGGCAATGGTATGGACAAAAGTGTCAGGATCGGCCCCCTTGTGGGACTGGATGCTATTTCAAAAGTTGAAAACCAGGTAAAAGATGCCCTGGAAAAAGGTGCACACCTCATTACAGGTGGAAAAAGGCTTATGGACAGCCCCCTTGAAAAGGGTTATTTTTATGCACCAACTATACTCACCAATGTAACTTCTGATATGCTGATCTACAGGGAGGAAACCTTTGGCCCTGTGGCTCCCATCATTGCCTATGATCCAGAGGATGACGTTATTGAAATGGCAAATGACACAACATACGGTCTTGCCGCTTATGTATACACAAAAAGCATTTCCAGTGCCATGACAGCCTTTGAACGTCTCAAATTTGGAATCATTGGTATCAATGATATCAACCCTACTTCAGCGGCAGCACCTTTTGGCGGAATGAAAGAAAGCGGTATGGGTCGGGAAGGTGCCAAAGAAGGTATCAACGAGTACCTTGAAACAAAATTAGGGGGCTTTTCCATTTGACCACCCGGATTATTCTTGTTTCCCATGCCATAACCCAGTGGAATGTTGAAGGCAGGATACAGGGTCATACAGATGTTCCTTTAAATACCAGGGGCAAGGAAATGGCCCGCTGCCTGGCAAAACGACTGGCCAGGGAAACCATACATGCGGTTTACGCAAGTGATTTAAAACGGGCATATCAAACTGCAGGACCAACAGCAGAACAAAAATCTCTGGAAATAATATTGGATAAAAGGCTAAGGGAAGGGCGCAGCATAAACCAGGAACGATCGGATACATATCCCACCCTGCCCTTTTCCAGGGAGATTGAAACCGAAACCGATCTTTACCAGAGAATGACCGAAGCTCTTTCAGATATTGCCCGATCCCACGATGGCCAAACAGTGCTGGTGGTTTCCCACGGCGGATCACTTGATGTTTTTATTAAAAGTTTGCTTAAAAACACCAATGAAAAATTATTAAAATATCAGGGAATACGAATGGCATTAAATCAAATCAAATATGATGCAGGACTGTGGCATTATATCCAGTTGAATGAAACTAATTTTTTAAAACAAACGTAACCTTACTTCGAGCCTTTTAGGTTGGAAATTATACGATGCTATTTTTTTTATACTGTTAAAACAAAATAAATTATTACAATAAATATTTTCAGATCTTTTTCAACGAATAGTCATTTACAGTTTTTTATAACCAACGAAAATCGTCGATTTTATCTCCATTTAGTTGACAAAACAATCGAAATCAGATATTTGGGATAATCATAATAATTTTTGAATAGCATACTGAAGCGATACCATCCAGTTGATTTTGTCGTAACTTGGCGAACAAGGTGTTAAAGCTACAGCAGACCATACTTTATTGATAGAAAAAAGGAAATTGCAATGAAAAAAAAAATTGACGGCATGGATTTAAAAATTATATCGGTCTTGGAACAGAATGGACGGATATCGAACACTGAGTTAGCAAAGATGCTCAAAACATCAGAAACCACCATTAGAAACCGAATAAAACGTCTCATTGATAACGAGCTTATAAAAATTGTCGCCATTAGAAACCGGGCAAGACTGGGTTACGATCTGAGTGGAAACATAAGGCTAAAAGCCGATACCAAAAAAATACAATCTATTGGCAGCAGTTTAAGCAAAATGGATCATATATGGTACGTTGCACAACTGGCAGGATATGATGAATTTGACGTGGAGTTTAGCGTAGCATCACAACACGAGCTCCTGATTTTACTCGACGAAATAAACAAAATAGATGGTGTAATCAGAACCAAAACCTCCCTTCGGCTTCAGCTCATAAAACATTTGGGTGAGTATATGGCTGTATTTCCAGATGCGAAAAATGCGAATATGATAAAGTTATGACGGCGGGTGTATTACGGCTTTTATTTTTATTTTGTCAACCAAAGATCGAAAAACAACTATTATTATTATTATAGGTTCGAAAAGCGATAAAATAATAGTTGACATTCGATCTTTGCTCTTTTATGGTAAATATCGCATTCATCAATAAAAATGTACATAGCAGCAATATATTCCATACGTAGCAGACTTAAAGCTTTTTGAAATAGTGTTTAAATAAAACCTAAAACAAGGAGGTACGTGATGAATGAAGAAAAAAAGTTAAGAAAAGTCATGGGCGGGATGTCCATGTTTGCTATGGCGGCAGGATCGATCATCGGGCCCTGGCTCGTAATGATGCAATGGTGGATATCACTTTCCGGTCCGTCAATAGCCCTGGCTTTTGTTCTTACAGGGCTGCTATGTATTCCCATCGGCCTGGTGTATGGTGAAATGACCAGTATGCTACCGAACGTTGGCGGGCCCTTTGTGTTCATTTACAATGCTTTTGGTAAAGAGGCGGCATTTTGGGGTGCCTGGAGTCTCATGCTTGCCTATGCAACCGTTATCGCATTCCAGCTTTATGCCATAGGTGGGCTTATTTCCTATCTCTGGTGGCCGGAAATGCCGCATTCCGCATTGGTCATCATATGCCTTGTCCTTTGCCTTGGCTTTTATTACATGAATTCACGAGCGCTTTCTTTGAGTGCCAATGCCCAAATCGTCATGTTTTTTGTTCTCGTTATTATAGGTGTAGGCACAATAATTGCCTTTATTACGCACCCCTCATTCACAACAGATAACATGACCCCATTTTTTGCGACGGGGAAAAACGGCTTTCTTACAGCAACCGCATTGATGGTGACCATGTATTTTGGATTCGAACTCGTTCCACAGTTTGCTGAAGAATCCAAATATCCGGTCAAAAAATTGTGGGTACCGCTTGTAGGGTCTATCATATTTTGTATTTTCTTTTATTCAGGATTGTGCATCGTCAACGCCGGTATGATGCCATTTGATGGACTTCAAAAACTGGAAATGACCAGTGCAACACTATTAAAGACCCATTTTGGTGTCGGCGCTCAATACGCCATGGCCATAGCAACCCTTCTGGCATGTTTGACTTGTCTTAATGGGTTCTGGCTCGGATCTATACGATTGATGTACAGTATGGGAACAGCGCGTATACTGCCCCGCTGGTTCAGCGGATTGAACGATTTTGATGTCCCGAGTCACTCCAATATTGCGATTCTTATTATTGTATTTGTATTTATTGCAATATCCGGGACCCGATGGCTCGAATCTCTGTTTACCTTAATGGCAATTGGCGTGTCCATCTGCTATTTACTCTCCTCTCTGTCATTTATCCGACTTCGCAGCACACATCCAGAATGGCAAAGACCATGGACGGCACCCGGAGGAGTAGCCATGGGTATCCTGGCTGTTCTTTGCAGCGCTGTGATGGCCTATTATACATTCAAGTATTTTGATTCCACCCTGTGGATGTTGTTTGTTATCTATTTTGTAGTTTTAGGTGGTCCAGTATGGCTCTACTTAAGGCATAGACGGAAACAGTCTCCAGAAGTGTATATCATCAACGTGCCAACGGGAACTGTTGAATAAAAAAATAAGAATTTGTCTTTGACCCTGAAAGTTTTAAAGACAAAATAAGACGATGAGTGCATTCATACTTGAAAGTACGAATGCACCCATAACTTAAGAATAAATTTTAAACAAAAAATCTATATCGCAGTAACAACTATTCCCAGAATAAGGAGGTTTCGAATGAAAAAGGATAAAGACATTTTTTCTTTGCCCAGTGAATGGATCAGTGAAGAATCAAAACAGATTGTTCAAAGTTGTCGGGAGATTGTTGAAAAGGAAATCTTTCCAGTTCGACTTGAGCTTGACGAGGACTGGAAAGATCATAAAATTTATGATGGATTATTGAAAAAGCTCATGTTGGATTTTGGTTGGCAGTGCGCTCCCTGGCCTAAAGAATATGGTGGTTTTGAGTTGGATACGGTTACCTATAATTTGTGTCAGGAGGAAATGAACCGTGGTGATTCTGGTTTGGCCACGGCTGCGGATTGTGGCAACTGGGCATTTCTACCGATTTTGGCTCCTAACCCAAATGAGGTTCTCATTAAAAAATTTGCACCTCTTGCCTGCCAGACAGATAAACTCTTTATCGGATGTGCTGCTATTACAGATGAGCGAAGCGGGTCGGATGTCGAAAATATTGATGGAACCCATGGGAAATACATATCAACCACAGCAGAGCTTGACGGGGACGAATGGGTCATCAACGGGCACAAGCTGTGGCCGACCAATTCTGGTGGCGTGGCTGATCTGTTCGCTGTGTTCTGTACAACCAATCCTGGCGCGGAAGATGATGAGGCCTTTGCCATTATCTATGTCCCTGCAGATACACCCGGTGTAACCCAGGGTGATCCCTACCAGAAGGCGGGTATGTCCGGAGACAAGAATGGCGATGTCTGGTTTGAGAATGTCCGTGTTCCCAAAGAAAACCGGGCAAATCCAAAACCCGGAGATGACGCTATTGCCGGTAGATTATTCATGAATGCAGGAAATATCGGTGCTTCTGCTCAAGCTCTTGGTATCATGCGCAATTGTTACGAACTGGTTAAAGAATGGTGTGACAAGCGTGTTGTGGGTGGAAAGCTGTTAAAAGAGCATAGTATAGCAGCAGCGACTCTGGCTGATATTGCTATGATGATCGAAGTCTGCCGTTCCGATACCTATATGAAAGCACGGATGATGGATAACCCGGAACCATATGGAATCGACCCTTCAGGTTCGGAATTTTTGGCAAAAACAAGGGCAAACAAACTTTTTGTAACTGACCAGATGACCATCCTGATCAACAAAGCAATGGATCTGATGGGTTCCCATGGCTATGCCCGGGAAGGCCATATTGAAAAACACTGGAGAGACAGCAAGATTATCAGTCTCTGGATGGGTGGACGTAACCTAGCTAAATTGGACATTGCCCGTTATTTTTATGATTGTAAAACCTTTTAGCATTAGATAATAACATCGTGTATACGGCAGGGATTGTATCAATATTAAAGATATAATTCAAAAATCAAACTTGCGATACAGCCCTGCCATGAACCCAATCAATAAAATATTTATAAGGATTCAATATGAAATCAGAAATGACTTCTAAAGAGCGTTTTTTAGCAGCGGTCAACCACCAGGACGTTGACCATATGCCCACTTGTGGTCCTTTTCAAGCTGTTTGGGCCATGGGAGAAAGCAAGTTAACCGTAGCTGAAAGTATTGAAAATCCTGAACTGGCCGCACAATCTCAGATTAAACCCGTCCAGGACTGTGATTTTGATGGTCTTGAGGTGATGTGGGATTGGCTGTCACCGGCCGGGACCCTTGGATGTGATATCAAGTTTCCAGAACTGGGCGCTCCCATTACAATGAAACCTATTATTGAGGATATTGAGTCTTTGGCCAAACTTCAGATTCCCGACTTCAGTCAAGACCATCGATTTAAAAGCTCTGTCCAAACGGCCAAGATACTCATCGATGAATTCGGCAAAGACCGATATCTATATTGTACTGCTGTGGCTCCATTCACATTGGCCGGAGAAATCAGAGGCGTTGAAAAGCTCATGCGCGATTGTTTCAAAAACAAATCACTGGTGGAGAGCCTGCTTGAATTTACGACCAAAGTGCTGACCGGTTACTACGAGTATCTGACCACCCTTGACGTGGATGGAATTTTTATTTGTGACCCCACGGCATCCGGTTCTTTAATATCCAAAAAGGTCTTTGATAAATTTTCCAAACCCTATATCAAAACCATCATTGATGTCGTCAATAAAGGGGGCAAACATGCCATTGTCCATATTTGCGGTGATATCTCGGATCGTCTGGAAAGCATCATGGAAATCAACCCTGAAGTTCTTTCCGTTGATACCCATGTTGATCTTGAATATGCCAAGAGCCTATTCGGCAAAGAGATAGCGACTCTCGGCAATATCAATGTGGTCAACACCTTATACATGGGAACACAAGAAGAAGTGAAAGAGCAAATCCTGACCTGCCTTAAAAAAACCGGTGGTAAAGGACATATTTTGGGCGGCGCATGTGATATCGCACCCGGAAGCCCACTGGAACTCGTGTCCACCTGGAAAAATGCCTATGTATAAAAATTACCTGAATTAAAATCTCCGGTCAGTGAATCAGCAGGATCTCAACGCTCTGTAAATCGAAAAATATGGGGGCAAGAACAGTTGTTAGCCTAAGGGAGTTTGTTACTGGTTTATCTACAAATGAAAGATAAGGGATTTTCAAATGCCACTGATGTTCAAAAAATCGCTTTGCACTGGCTGCAAGCTATGTCAGCTTGCCTGTTCTGCAACACATGAAAAGGCCTTTAACCCGGAAAAGGCAAGAATCAAGATCACACATGAATACAGGGAAGACGGAATTCATGTGACTTCCAAACACTGCACATTCTGTAAAAAATGTGAAGCAGCTTGCCCGGAAGGTGCTATTTCCAATAATGGAGTCAATATGATTGTTGACAGGGATAAATGTATTGGGTGCGCAACTTGTGTTGAGACCTGCCCCACCCAGATTATTTTTATTGATGTCAACCATAAGTCCGTGATTTGTGATTTGTGCGGTGGTTTGCCGAAATGTGTGCAATGGTGCCCAAAAGGCGCAATCTCTCTTTTTATCAAGAAAAAGGCGGTGGCGTAATGAACAGTTTTTGGGGAAAACTGCTGGTTGTAGATTTAACAAACAAAAAAATTGAAACCCGAAGAATTCCCGAACAATGGGTTGAACTATATAGTGGACAGAAAGGGCTTGGCACACGGATTCTCATGGAAGATTTTTCACCCGGGACAGACCCCTTGTCGCCTGAAAATCGAATGGTGCTAGCTACCTCCATCATGGCGGGAACCATTGTTTCCTCTTCATCTAAACTCGCCATTATCAGCAAATCACCCCAGACGGGTACCATCTCCGATGGTTCCGTGGGCGGTCACATTGGTGCTGAGCTTAAATATGCGGGTTATGATGCGGTCATGATCACGGGCAAGGCTGATTCTCTTTCATACCTCTACATTGATCCGGATAAAGCCCAAATCCGATCTGCCGACGAGATCAAAGGCATGGGCACGTTTAAAGCAGATGAAACACTCAAAGCGATGATTGGAGACGACCAGGTAAAAATTCTCATCAACGGACCGGCTGGAGAAAATCTGGTCCCTTTTTCCTGCATTTGCTCTGAACGATACCGGCAGCTCGGACGAGGCGGCATGGGCGCTGTGATGGGGAGTAAGAACCTTAAGGCCATTGCCATCAGGGGATGGCTGGATGTAAATGTGCCGGATATCGAAGCTTGTATGGAAATTGTGGAACACATCCATCAAAAAGATAAGATCACCAGTTCTGATAATATAATGTACACAGACGGAACGCCTGCATTGGTTGAATATTGCCAGGACAGCGGCCTGTTTCCTACCCGGAACTTTCAAGAAGGAACGTTTACAGCTTATAAAAATATACGTTCGAATAAATTCAAAGAAATTAGGACACAAAAAAAGGCTTGTTTTTCTTGTGGTATTGCCTGCGGTAACTATGTAAAAACCAAAACCAATGTAGTGGAAGGACCGGAATACGAGACCATCGCCATGGGAGGCTCGTGCATCGGCAATTCAGACCATGAAAAAATAGTGGACTTCAATGTTTTTTGTGACAACCTCGGATTGGATACCATATCCACGGGCGGTGTCATCGCCTATATGATGGAAATGACTGAAAAGGGCATCCACGACTTTGGCATCAAATTCGGGGAAACTGATAAGGCACTGGAACTGGTCAAACAAATTGCAGTAAAGGAGGGTCCTGGCGCTGAAGCGGCTTTAGGGGTCAAAGCCTTATCCGAAAAATATGGGGGCCGGGAATTTGCCATCCAGGTCAAGGGCATGGAGCTGCCTGGATACGATCCCAGGGGATCTTGGGGCATGGGAATTTCCTATGCGACAGCTCCACGCGGTGGCTGCCATATGAGCGCCTACCCTATAGAAAAAGAAGCCTGGGGCAAAATAGATCCTTTTACTTTCAAGGGCAAGGCTCAACTTGTAGCTAAATTGCAAAACGATCAATTTGCCAAATTTTCCATGGGTGTCTGTGATTTTTGGCCCATCAACAGTAAAACTCTGGGACGTCTGTTTGAAGTAACCTATGGTGGACAATGGTCGGCCGAAAAGGTTGAAAAAACCGGGGAAAGAATTTTCAACCTTCAAAGGATATTCAACATTATGGCCGGATTTTCCAAAGCCCAGGATACCTTACCGGAAAGGTTCCACAAAGAGGTTCTCAAAGACGGACCTCCAAAAGATATACTAATGCCGAAACAAGACTTTTCTAAAGCCCTGGAAGAATACTACGCTTTCCGGGGGTGGGACAACGATGGTCGCCCCACCAAGAAAAAGCTAATGGATCTGGGCATCGAAGATAAATTAATCCAAGCTTATCAACAAACCGTGGACGGTATTTCTAAAACAAAAATTAAATGACATCAGAATTAAAAAAGTCATTCAATACGGCATACATGAAAAAATCATCCTTTTTTCACCCAAAAATCATCCCAGAGACGATGTCATAGTTTACAATCTTCTGCTATGGTCCCTAAAATCCATGATTCTAATTCATTGGAGAACCGGCAAGGCCCTAAACATATGACTCAACCCAGGAGGAAAGATGTTTCAATTTCAAAAAGAACAAAAAGTATGTAATTTTGGCGGAGTAACCTTTGGCGGACAGCCAGGAGACTATCCTACCGTTGTCTGTAACTCAATATTTCAAAAAGGCGATAAAGTTTTTCCCGGGAAACGCAAAGACGGCTTTGATGAAAAAATGGCTGCAAACCTGTTAAAAACCCAGGACAGGCTTACCCAGGAGACCGGAATCCCCGGCATGGCAGATATTGTTGCCAACACAGGTGCTGAATTCAAGACATTTATCGATTTTGTGGTGGCAAACACTGATATGCCATTTTGCATTGACGCCTGGATCTTAAAACCTAAACTGGAAGCTGCAGCATATTGTGCGGAAAAAGGCCTTCTTGACCGCATGTTCTATAACAGCATTACGGTATGGGAGCAGGACCTTGACACGGAAATCAGTGAAATGGTCAAGATCGGTGTAAAAAATGTTCTCCTGGTGGCCTTTGACCAGGAAGATCAGATGCCCACAGGCAGAATCTCAGGAACTCAGAAACTCCTGGATGCCATTGAAAAAAACGGGGCCCAGTTTGAAAATGTTTTTGTTGATACTTCTGTTATGAACGGCCCTGCCACTGCCCTTTGCGGTCTTGCAAACAAACTGATTAAAGAAAAATGGGGTCTGCCCACAGGATCGGCTCCTTCCAACGGATCTTATATGTGGAAAGAAGCCCGTGAAAAATGGGGTTTTAAAGGCTGGGCAGCTGCAGATGCAGCCCTTGAATCCCTGGCTGCGTTCATGAACCATGATATGATTTTTTCCGGTCCCATGGTGGGTGCCCAAAGAATCATGCCGGCCATTGCAATGGCAAATGCTTTCCAGGCAACTGCCGTTTTCAGCGAAACAGGACGTCTTCCCAAAGATTCAAACCATCCCCTTTTCAAATTGTTTCCTGATTTTGTGGAGAACATTAAAAATATTTAATCATCAAAAAAAATAATAGAAAATTAAGCTTAATATATAACAGAATAATGGAGAGGAGAATCTATGTCAGAACTTACCGGAAAACAAAGAGTTCAGAAACTATTCAAGCGTGAACCCGTGGACACAATGCCCTGTTTCAGCGGCCAGGGTGCAGTAGTAGTCCAGGCCATTGAAAAAATGGGAACCCAGTTTGCCAAAATCCATACGGACGCAAACCTGATGGCGCAGTCTGCCATCACATCTGCCAGGTTATTCAACATGGATGGCATTGTTATCCCCTATGACATGGCTGTGGTTGCAGAAGCCATGGGCCGGGGTATTTCGCTCTATGATGGTGCCGACGGCATTATCTATCCCACTGTTCCAAACAAATGGAAAACCCTGGACGAGATTGACATACCTGAAGACTATATGAGCCGTGGACGACTTCCCATGGTTGATGAAGCATTTAAAATCATAAAAGAGCAGGCACCGGATCTTGCCATAGGCGCATGGGTATTAGGACCTTTTACACTTGCAGGACAGATCATGGAACTGGATATTCTCCTGAAAGGGCTTAAAAAAAACAAAGATCAGACAGCCGCATTCCTTGAGCAAGTCACCCAGGTGACCATTGATATGTGCAGGCATTATCAGGAACTGGGTGTGGACTTTATTTCCGTCAGGGAAATGGGTTCCGGAACAGATCTTTTGTCCCCCCGCATGTGGAAGACCCTGATCGGACCTAACCTGAAAAAAGTGTTTGATTCCATCACTGATACCCCGTCTGTAAACCATATTTGCGGTTCAACTGATATGATTATTGAAATGATGCATGAATGCGGTGCAACTGCATTGTCCGTGGACCAGAAAAACAATGTGGCTGAAACCCGCAAAAAACTTGGTAACGATGTTCTTTTATTCGGCAACTTTGATCCCTATAACACCTTGGTCCAGCTTGAAGATGTGGCAGAAGTGGAAGCAGTGATCAAACAATGCATTGATAATGGCCTTGATTCCATCTGGCCTGGATGCGATATCTGGCCGGATATCAGAATGGAAAACATGGAAACCTATGTAAAAACAGTCAGAGAATATGGCAAAAAACCTTCACCTGCAGTAGGAAGAATCTAACTTTTGTTTGAACGAAAATTTGCGGTTTTCGGTCAAGCTTTAAATTAAGGAGATAAAAAAATGTCCACACAAGAAGAAATTCTAGCAAAATTAATAGAAGCCGTAGTAGAGTATGAAGAAGATGACTGTGCCGACGCAGCTCAGGAAGCACTGGACGCGGGTATTGACCCCATGGTTGCAGTAATGGAAGGACTTGCCGCAGGAATGGAAAGAGTTGGAGTACTGTTTGATACCAATGAATATTTTGTGCCGGAAGTATTGATGTGTGCAGATGCACTTTATAAGGGCCTTGATATCCTGCGCCCCCATATTACGCTTGATGCTGATATCCCCAAGGCATCTGTTGTCATTGGCTCCATCCAGGGTGATGTTCATGATATCGGTAAAAACCTCGTCAAAATGATGTTTGACGTAGCTGGATGGGATGTCCATGATCTTGGCCGGGATGTGCCGCTTGAAACCTTTGTTGAAAAACAGCTTGATGTAAAATCAGACGTTCTGGCCATGTCTGCCATGATGACCACCACCATGATGGGCATGAAAAAAGTTATTGCCATGGTCAAGGAAAAAAATCCTGACTGCCTTATCATGCTGGGTGGTGCTCCTGTAACCCGTGACGTTGCCAACCTTTTTGGCGCTGATGGGTATGCCGAGTCTGCCGGGAATGCAGTTTCCGAAGGCATTAAAATGATCGGACGATTAAGAGAATACCAGAAAGGTGACATCAAGTAATTAAAGGAGCTATAAATAAATGGCACAAGAAATAGTAAATGTGATATTTCAGCCCTCTGGCCGGCGCGGTGAAGTTCCAAAAGGGTGCAACATCATAGAAGCCTCAAGGCTTATAGGTGTGGACATAGAAGCCCTTTGCGGTGAGAAAAAAGTTTGTGGGAAATGTATCGTCCGTATTGAAGAAGGCCATTTTGAAAAATATAATATCCAGTCTTCCATGGATAATGTCTCGCCCTGGCAGGATGAACTTGAATCTAAATTCATTAACCCTGAAAACCGGGCAAAAGGCTTCAGACTCGGGTGCGTTGCCAATATAGAAGATGATATCCTGGTTTTTGTACCAGAAGAATCCCGTGCCGGCAAACAGGTGGTTTCCAAGGATGCCCGGGATATCCATATTGATTTCAATCCCACGGTCAAGCTGTATACCATAGAGCTGAAAAAACCTGATTTTGAGGACAAAATCGGTGACTGGGAACGTCTCACCAATGGTCTTGCAAGGGAATATGGCCTTACAGATCTGACCATTGATATTGTCACCCTGCGAACACTTCCAGGGGCTCTCAGGGCAAAAAACTTCCTTGTCACCGTCAGTGTCTGGAACGATAAGGAAGTCATCCGTATCCAGCCGGGCACGGTTAAACATACCTATGGCATTGCCATTGACGTTGGAACCACAACCTGTGCAGGATACCTGTGTGACCTGACAACCATGGAAGTTATCGGGACCTCTTCCATGATGAATCCCCAGTGTAAATATGGTGAGGATGTCATGGCAAGGATCACTTTTCACATGACAACGCCTGGCGGTCTTAAAAGGATGAGTGACGATATCATTGAAGGAATCAATTCTTTAATTGATAAAGCCATTGCACTCACCCATCCCAAAAAGAAAAAAATCAAGAAAAAGAAAGGCGAAGACGGCCCTGTTGAATACAAAGAGATCATTGAGGAAGGTGTTGAATATCTCAGGCTGAACAAGAATGATATCGAAGATGTCACCATGGGATTCAACACGGCCATGCACCATATCCTTCTGGGACTTGACCCTGAACCTGTGGGGCTTGCGCCCTTCCCGCCCGTGATCCATCACAGTCTGGATATCAAGGCAAGAGATCTTTGCATTGATATCAATCCTTCCTCCTATGTTTTTGTCATGCCCAATGAAGCAGGATTTGTGGGCGGAGACAATGTGGGAGTACTGCTTGCTGAAGAACCCTACAAAAACGATGAGATCCAATTGCTTATTGATATCGGGACCAATGGCGAATTGATTCTGGGTAACCGGCACAAACTGTATTCATCATCCTGTGCCACGGGTCCTGCCATGGAAGGTGCCCAGCTTGCCTTTGGCATGAGGGCGGCTCCAGGAGCCATTGAAAGAATTGACATTGATCCGGACACCCAGGATGTGGATTATCGGGTCATCGGTCATGATAGATCCCGCAAATATTCCAAGCCTGAAGAAATGAAGGTCAAAGGAATATGCGGTTCCGGTATACTGGATGTTCTGGCTGAGCTTTACCGTGCAAGTGTTATTACCAAAACAGGTGTTTTCAATAAAAAAGCCTTAAAAGAGAACCCGCGGTTTAGAAAAAATGCAGATACGGGCCAGCCTGAATTTGTTCTGGCCTGGAAAGAAGATTCTTCCATTGGCAAGGATATTGTGATCACCCAGAAAGACGTCAGGCAGATTCAACTGGCAAAGGGCGCCTTATATGCTGGCTGCAAGCTTATGATGAAACGCATGGGCATAGAAAAGGTTGACACTGTAAAAATTGCCGGTGCTTTCGGTACCCATGTTGACAGAGAAAAAGCCCTGGTTATGGGCCTGTTCCCGGATTGCGAAATCGAAAACATCCACGGGGTGGGCAATGCAGCCGGTGATGGTTGCAGGGCAGCACTTTTAAACAAGAAAAAACGGGATGAGGCCAATTGGTGTGCCAGAAACGTTCAATACCTTGAACTCACGGTTGAACCCACATTTGAGAGGGATTTCATGGAAGCCATGCAGATGCCTCACATGACAGATAAATTTCCTCATCTTGTAGGTGTGGTGCCGGATCATGTATTGAATCAGAGCCCTAAGGGACCTGTAAAACCGGAATAGTTAAAAAATATTGATGATAAAAACCGGTTTTTTATCGCTGCTGAACAGGGCAGGCTGTCACCCGGCCTGTCCTGTTCCTGTGGCAGTTGTCATGAAATCATGAGGAAGATACATGGGAAACCCTGCTATAAATTTAAAAAATATTGTCTCCCTGACAAAACCTGAGGCAAAAGAGTCTGTATCCTTTCGTTCAAATATTGGAATATCCGGGGAAACACTTGCTTTGCTGCATGAAAAAGGCAGGCAATATGGCCTTGAATCCATCCTGCCCTTAAGCATTGATAATATTGTAACTGCCCAGTGGGTTAATTTAAAATGCAGGTATGGCTGTTCCCAGTATAAAGCCAACTGGTCCTGTCCTCCTGCAACTCCTGACTTTGCTGAAGCCCGTACAATTTTAAGTGAGTACACAACTGCACTGCTGCTCGTGGGCAGCCAGAACAGAAATGATTTTTATAAAAAAAGTAACCGGAGCAGGACAGACCAGGTAAAGTACTGGAAAGGTATTGTCAGCCTTGAAAGGATGCTGTTCCTTAAAGGATACGATAAGGCCATAAGTCTTGTAAGCGGGGCTTGCTCCCTATGTAAAAAGTGTGCCTATCCTGATGCCTGCAGGTTCCCCATGGAAAAAAGGCCCACAGTGGAATCATTTTGCATAGACCTTATTGGCACATTGAAAAATCTTGACATTGATATCAAGGTTGCCATGAAATTAAACGAAACATTCAAGTATTATTCCATTATTTTACTGGACTGA
>CAYWGN010000087.1:0-17802 GCA_964457495.1 uncultured Desulfobacula sp. | reverse complement strand
TGCATGACATTGCCCATGTATCTATCCGGAACAATGATGGAAGCATTTATAAACGATTCCCTGACCTTGGATATTTCAGCTCTATAAAAAAATTTCACATATTTCTTGACAAAAAGCATTTACTTATCCTACTAATAACCGTTCCATGTAAATTTTGTCCACAGTCTTATAATAACCAACAATCAATTGCAGTATTGCAGTTCTGTAATTGCTATTCTGCAATTGCCATTTTGCAATTTGTTTTTCCTCTGGATACCTCTGCCACCAATAATTTTTTACTAACATATTAAAAAATCTTTAATATCGGATAGTTATAAAAAAATATTATTTTTTTACCTTGTGCTGTTAAACTGGCACATTTATTGAATAATTAAATTCTCCAAAACAACTAATTCAAGGCTTGACTTTATCAGAAGTATTTACTCAGATGGGTCTTGCTGCGATGCATTTTATTACAGAAACATATAACTGAAAGTAAAATAGGAGATTTTTTATGAATGGATCAACGATTGCTCTGGTAGGGTTAGGTGATTTAGGTGGATTGATTTTAGAGCTTCTCGTACAATTAAAAGCCGGAAGAAAGATAATTGTTTTTGACAAACATGAAACGCGGGTAAAAAATAAAATATTTTCCATCGTCGGCAGTGCTTCATACCTTGGGATTTTCCCAGATATTAGTTTTCAGAAACTGGACTTACAGGATATGGATAAAAGCGCTGAGGCCTTTAAAAAATTCAAACCGGATATAATTATCAATTGTACAACCCTCATGTCTTGGTGGGAGCGTTCCTCACTTCCGGCAAAAATACGCAAAGACATTCAAGATGCTGGCGTGGGGCCATGGCTTCCCTTACACCTTACCCTATCTCGAAAATTGATGATGGCTATAAACAAGGCAAATATCACAACACATGTTGTGAATACATGTTATCCAGACGCAGTCAATGCCATCTTAGCAAAAGCAGGCCTTTCACCAACCATAGGGGGGGGAAACAGTGATTTGCTTGTACCCTGTTTACAAAAAATAGCAGGTGAAAAAATGGGCGTTCCTTCACAAAATATCGCCGTCTATATGATTGCCCATCATTTTCATGTGGCCTCCCTATTCCACCACGGCAATATGGGGGGAGTGCCTTATTTTCTCAAGATCATGGTTGGAGATCAGGACATAAGCAACGAACTCAATTTAGAAAAAATGCTGCATGAGACAGTTCGCCTGTTACCTTCGGGCAGGGAGATGCATCCACTCGTTGCAGCTTCCTTTGTTAAAAATACGATGGCCATTTTAAATGATACCGGTGAGATCACTCATGCACCCGGCCCTGAGGGGCTTTTAGGTGGATGGCCGGTACGATTGTCCAAAAGTGGCGCGCAAATGCTGTTACCCCAGGGAATCGACATGTCGTCGGCAATTCATATAGTCAAGACTGCTCAGGAAGGTGATGGGATAGAGAATATTAAGAACGATGGTACTGTGGTAATCACTCAAAAAGCCTATTCAATTATGAAAAAAGCATTTGGCTATGATTGCCATGCGTTTTCTTTAGAAGAAAGTGAGGAAAGAGCCAATGAATTAATTTTACTCATAAATAAAAATAGGGAGTAAGGGTCCCGGAGAACTGGTCTTTCCCGGGAATGCAACGCGGGCAAGTCCTATACAACCAATTAAAAGGAGATATTATTGTGAAAAAATTACTTTATTTATTCATCATTCTTTCAGTACTGTGCGGACTACTGGTTAACTACTCAATGGCAAGGGATTCAGACACCTTGATTGTCGTTCAATCGACTGAACCTAAGGGATTTGATCCGATGTGCAACTCGCTTCAAGCTTCTTTAAACGTGATGAAGAATATACATGACACCTTGTTTTACCCACAGGACAATGGAACCATTACCTCGGCGTTGGCTGAAAAATGGGAAACAATTGATGATTTAACATATAAAATCACTCTTCGTAAAGGAGTGACTTTTCATAATGGTGAGCCGGTGAACACTGATGCGGTCAAATTTTCATATGATCGAATACTGGATCCTGAAACGAAAAGTTTTTTTAGAAATAAATTTTCTATTTTTAATGAATTAATAATAATTGACCCATATACTTTTATTATTAAAACTGAAAAACCGTTTGCACCAGGACTTTTTCAACTGAGTTTTTCGCTTACGCTTGTTCCGCCAAAGTACATTCAAGAGGTGGGTAATGATAAATTTAATATGCAGCCTATTGGATGCGGCCCATATAAGTTTGCAAAATGGGTCAGAGGAGAAGAGGTGGTTCTGGAAAGGTACGAAAACTACTATGGACCCAAGCCGTATTATACGAAAATAATCTTTAAAACCGTTCCTGAAACTTCTGCAAGGGTTGCAGCGCTTCTCACCGGAGAAGCCGATGTGGTGAGCAATATTCCAGCACACCAAAGAAAAAAAATAAAAGACTCAGGAAAAGCATACCTGACAACGCATATGGGTGTAATGCCCTATGTAGGTATCAACACCTTTGAGCCACCGTTTAATGATGTGCGTGTCCGTCAAGCCGTCAATCATGCAGTGAATCGGCAGTTGATAAACAAGGCGATTTTCGATGGCAAAGCCCTTCTGACTTCAGGAAGCATAAGCCCGCGTGTTTTCGGGGCAGATCCTGACATTAAACCTTATGCCTATAACCCGGGAAAGGCCAAAGAACTTCTGTCTTCTGCAGGATATCCCGACGGGTTCGAGGCCAGATTGGCCTATCCTGTAGCAACACCCCAGTTTGACGAGCAGGCTCAGATTATTGCCGACCATCTTTCTAAAATAGGAATCAATGTGAAACTTGAGCCATTTGAGTCAGCCGTGATGTGGAAACTGTATAAAGAAAAAAAGCATCAATTATATCTTTACTGGTGGGACGATACGCCAGAGCCGGACCGGTTCACATATACATTATTCCACTCTAGCGTCAGGGGATATTACTATAAGAATGACAAAGTGGATCTACTGTTGGATAAGGCAAGAACAACTTTGGACAGGGAAGACCGTGCCAAAATTTATCATGAATTTGACCGGCTTATTTACGATGACAGCCCGTGGATATTCCTGTATGTCATACCAGACGTCTTTGGCGTTTCCAACAAAGTAAATTTCAAGGGGCGGCGAGACGGTTATCTTCGCATGATGTATGCAAAACCAAATAATAACTGACTTTAATGGGCAGACTTGGTTTTTAAGCCGGGTTTGCCCGCAACAGAATAGGAGAAAGTGGCGGTTTGGTCTGCAAAGACTTTCATATGGATGAATAGTATTACGAGCTGTTCCATATTATTTATCAAGAAAAAACTACTTTTCCCATTTGTTATCTGTGTGCAAAAAATCAACCAGACAATATGGATTGTAACTATTCGGTTTCAAGAGGATTTCATATCATTCATGAAAACATGGTATTGCGCGAATTTTGATATACAATGAGACAAGGAGGCTTTAAATGCGGTTAGCGATTGATACAGGAGGAACACACACTGATTTGGTTCTTTTGGATGAAGATACCGGTAAATTATATTTTGATAAAGTCGCAACAACTCCTGTTGATCTTACCATAGGGATCGAGGCAGGGATAAAATCCATAATAACTCAAACAGAAAAATCATACGAAAATATTAAGGAATTTTGTTATGCAACAACGCTGATAACAAACATACTTGTCCAAAATAAATCCGTTAAAACAGGCATGTTGACGACCTATGGGTTCAGGGATTTGTTGGAAATCGGAAGGGCTTACAGGGCCTGGAATATTTATGATATCTCTATGGACAAACAAAAGCCACAGATACCAAGATACCTGCGCCTAACAGTAAAAGAGCGAATCAATTTCAAAGGAGAAATACTTGAACCATTAGATGAAGCCGACGTTTTCAATGCCGGTAAAAAATTGGTCAAAGAAGGGGTACAATCGGTTGCCATCGTCTTTCTCCACTCGTACATGAATCCAGTTCACGAGATACTGGTAAAAAAAATCTTTGAAAAATATTTTCCTGACATCCTCGTATCTGCTTCATGCGAAATAAGCCCGGAAATAAGGGAGTATGAAAGGGCTTCAACAACTGCTCTGAACGCTTTTGCCCAGCCGACAATGCTGGCCCACATAAACCGGCTGGAAGAAAAGCTGGGCAAACTGGGGATGCAGTCTAACCAGTTAATGATGCAATGCAATGGCGGGTTGAACGACTTTCAAAGTATCAAAAAAGCGCCGATCATGTCATCTTCTTCAGGGCCGATTGCAGGCGTTCTAGCCGGAAGATTCATTGGGAATTCACTCAAATCAAACAACCTGATTACCTTTGATGTGGGAGGAACCAGTACAGATATATCCATTATCAAAGATAATAAAATTAATATCACATTTGAAAGTGAGCTTGAACACCATCCGATCCAAATACCCATGGTGGATCATAGTACGATTGGAGCTGGCGGTGGAAGTATTGTCTGGATTGATTCAGGGCAAGGTCTCAGGGTCGGTCCAAAAAGCGCAGGTGCGCAACCTGGGCCAGTCTGTTACGACATGGGTGGAGAAGAGCCCACCACCACAGATGCAATGCTTATATCCGGTATCATCAATCCTGATACATTTTTAGGGGGAAAAATAACCCTTAATCTTGACAAAGCAAAGCGGATATTTGAACAGAAAATCAGTATAAAACTGGGCTTATCTTTAGAGCAGGCTGCGATAGCTTCAATTCGTGTTACAATATCCAATATGGTTGAGGGAATAAAAGCTGTTTCTGTTGGAAGAGGGCTGGATCCCCGTGACTATGACCTGATAGCATTTGGGGGGGCAGGTCCCCTTTTTGCTTCTTTCATTGCTTCACAGATTGATTGCTCAAGGGTGATCATTCCCCCCAGGCCTGGTATTACATCGGCCTTTGGCATACTGACAGCAGATATTACAGACAATTTTGTGACAACCCAAATATGCATGGATGAGGATATCCGCCTGTCAGAGATGAACAACATTTATAAGACGATGGAGACCCGGGCCATTTCAAATTTTAAAGACAGGTTTTACGGACAAGAGGTGTTATTATTAAGATCCATTGACCTTAGATATTTTGGCCAATCTTTTGAACTCAACATCCCAGTGCCCCAAAAAAAAATCACCCGGGAAGATATTGTCCGCATCAGGCACGCCTTTTATCAAAAACATGAAGAGGTTTTCGGGCATTTTTTTAAAGACAAACCTGTCCAGTATGTAAAATATCGTGTAACAGCAAGTATTGTTAGAAAGCAGACCGATTTTACAAATCAGCTGTTACTGTCTTCTGATACCACCACCACCCCCCTTACAGGAGAGAGAACTGTAATATTACCAAAGGGGATATATAATCTCCCTGTTTATTACAGGGCGCTGATGCCAAAAGGGTTTACATTTATGGGTCCGTCGATCGTTGAGCAAATGGACTCTACAACATTGTTACTCCCCAATGATAGTGGGAAAGTCACTCAGAATGGTTCAATAATAATTGAAAGGAGAAAGTAAATGTTAATTGATCCTGCTACACTGGAAATTTTAAAGAACAGATTCCAGGCAATTGCAGAACAAATGACCCAGGTTGCAATGAAAAGTGCCTATTCGACAATTATCAAAGAAATGCAGGATATTTCATCATCAATCTTTAATGCTGATTTGGATTTAATTGCTGAAGGAGCCAATGTTCCGATTCATTTAAATATGCTGAAGCCATGCCTGGAAAGCATATTTGCATATCATATTGATATGAGTACGCTGATGCCGGGAGATATTATATTGACAAATGATCCATATATTGGAAAAGATGATGAATCGAAAGGGAGCCATCACACCAATGATTTGGTTACGGTTTTACCGGTTTTCCATCATGATGAGTTGGTCTGTTTTTCTACTATTGTGGGCCATCACCGTGATGTCGGTGGAAATCACGGATGGAATAAAGAGATATGGCAGGAAGGGGTGCGGATTAAACCGGTTAAAATTTTTAACAATGGAAAACCTGATAGGAATTTATTGGATTTAATACTCAACAATACCCGGATTCCCTATGATATGGAAGGGGATTTAAAAGCCCAGATATCGGCGTGTGAATTTGGTCAGAATGATATCATCAAAACATTTAATAAATATGGTGTCCAGACGATTAAGGAGGCTGTCAATGAGTTAATACTGTATTCAGAAAGACGAACAAAGGCTGAGATACAGAAAATGCCGGACGGTATCTATCGCAATGAAGAATTTGTTCTGGATGATGGTGCCTATGGTGGACCGTATAAACTCAATATCAAGATCACAATTAAAGGATGTAAAATTGAAATTGACTATACCGGCACTGATCCCCAGATAGAGGGACCCATTAATGCACCCTGGGCTGCCACCTACTCTGCAACTCACTATGCGATGCGTGCTTTAACAGACCCGACCATTCCAACAAATGATGGATGCAATAAACCCATTACAATCATCGCTCCCTCCGGCACACTTGTGAACTGCAAAAAACCGGCCGCTTGCTGTCAGCGTATGGTTGTTTGTCATGTCTTGGTTGATCTTATCATGGGGGCTTTAAAGAATGCGGTACCCCGGAGAGTCATTGCAGGTTCATGCGGGTGTATTTATAACTCAGCAAATGCAATCAATACAACGACCCATCCATTTGGTGGAGAATCTGGGATTCATAGGCAGGCTTGGGAGGAGGTCGTACCAAGCGGATTAGGGGCTACATTCCTTAAAGATGGTATCAGTGTTATGGCATGTCATGTTACCAATGTTCCCATCCCCCCGATTGAAGCAGTGGAAAGTGAAGCGCCTGTACTATATGTGACCAAGGAGTATAATGTGAACTCGGCTGGACCAGGAAAAAATCGGGGAGGATTTGGTCAAATATTGAAATGGAAGACACTGGGTGAAAAAAAGAGTACAGGATTTAATTACACTTCTCAGAAACATATATTAAAGCCAAAAGGGTTTTTCGGCGGACTTTCGGGTCGTTCTGGAAAATGGATTATTAACGAGGGAAAAAAAAACCAGAGTGAATTGCCGTATTCAATCGGTGATACAGTTTTTCTTGATATGGGAGATACCGTATCCTTGCATGCTGTTGGCGGAGGAGGCTATGGCAATCCTCTTGAAAGAGATCCTAAAAAAATTCTATTAGATGTCAGAAACGAATTGATATCCATTCAAAATGCGTTTGAAGATTACGGCGTGGTTATCAATCCGGAAAATTTAAAAATTGACTGGATAGCAACAAATGAAGAGAGACAAAAATTACTTTTGAATCAGCCCGAGTGATATTCCCCTTGTTAAAATCTGCCGGTGCTGACCTCTTTTTTCTAGTAGTTGAATAAATCCGCAATCTTTTTGGAATGTAGAAGACCCATTGCCGGTAAGCAACCATTCTCCATATTCAACAACTCTTTTTTTGATGATCTGACAGGTAATAATGTCTACTGCTGAAAGTTCCTGTCTGGTTTGCTCAGGACTTTCATACCCCTTCACCTGTACCTGCTGTCTGACCGAAACAATTTCGTTGGGATCTTTGACATATCGGCCAGCCAGCTGGCTGATGTGGACCAGGCCGTTCTGGTGGATTCCAATGTTCACAAAGGCTCCGAACGACGTGATATTGGTTACGATTCCCGGCACACTCATGCCCAGGGTAAAATCGGTAATTTTGTGTATGGTCTCATCAAAGAAAAATGACTGTCGGGGATCACGGCCAGGGGCTGCCAGTTCATTGAATGTACAATTGAATACCGTCAAAACAAATTTCAAAAACTGCATTCATGTCTTCTCAAGGAGCAGTGAAAAATTGCTCCTCTTTCAACAACCTGATCCGGTAGAAAAGCCACTTTCACGCTTCCCGCCATGATCCAGGTGGGTCCGCAATATTATTCTTGACAAGAATATATAAGTTTTATAGTGAATTCCGGAGAGACAGGGAGAAAACAACAGGGGATTGCTTTTCTTTGCTCATATCTATTTTAAACTTTGAGAGCCTTGTCCACCCAGCCCAACAAGAGCACAATGAGACTATGGAACAACGGGTATCCCTCCCAGGTTGGAATATGTTATTATTTTTTGCCTTAAAAAAATAACCCCAACCCAGTAATGAGATCCCCAGATGAATTATATAGGAGTTGATTGCGACATTTCAATTTTAAAATTTGCAGTGGTCAATGAAAGGGTAACCATTACCCAAAAAGCGAAAGTGAATACAGGTGTTAAAAAATTTATGGCCTTTGTAAAAAATATACCCAAACCCAGGAAAATTTTCATTGAAGAGGACGAACTGGCTGGTTGCTTGAAACAAGCTTGAATTTTGGTGAGCAGCTTATCATTACAGACTCTAAAATCAAAAAAATATTTGAAGGGTCAAGATAAGTTTTTTCTTGATTGTTTGCTCCAAAGACATGTTGCGCACTTGTTGGGCTGGGTGGATATTTCAGCTTTATAAAAAATTTTCATATATTTCTTGACAAACACCGACAATAGCCAGACAATTTTTTGTTCTTAGCATGGTGGCCATGGTCGCGTTGTGAGAAAAGTTTATCCATGATATTATAATTGTCTGTGGATGACTTTATCAAAACCCAAGAGGAAGAAAAAGATGGATAAGAAATCATGGATAAATATGATCAGTGATACTCTTGAGGAAAGAGTCGTAATTTTTGATCACTTTGGAAATCTGATTTACAGCCACCCCGAAATATTGGAAAAAAGCCTTTTTGGTAAACATCGAAACATAGCTAAAGCTTATCCGCATCAGTGGCCGATCTTCAATGAGGTTATTTTGACGAACAGGGCACGCTTGGGAATCCAACTCGAAGATTCGAAAGAAATTATTCTGGACGTATTTCCAATAAAAAATCCAAAGAAGTCCAAAGGATTGATGTGCTGGCTGCGGAAAGAAGAGGATCATGATGCCTTGCGAGATTTTAAACAATTGAGCGAAGAGCTGAGGGCAATGATGGATTCATCCTTCGATGGTCTTTGGATCTGCGATAACAAGGCCAATGTCATTCATATTAATAAGGCGTATGAACGGAAATCTGGTATCAAAGCCAAAGATTATATCGGCAGAAACATGAAGGATCTTGTACGAGAAGGTTTTGTGAAATCTTCAGTAACGCTTAAAGTGTTGGAAAAAAAGCGCATGATAACCAAAGTTCAAATTACTCATGATGGAAGGCGCGTATTGTCTACCGGCAATCCAGTTTTTGATGAAAATGGAGAAATCGTGATGGTAGTCTGCAATGACCGTGATCTCAGCGTGTTAGAGAACCTTCGAGACGAAATTTTGTCCAAAAAGGACATATCAGCCAGATATCAAGAAGAAATCATCGATATTCAGGTAGAAAAACTTGCAGGAAGTGAAATTATTCATAGGAGTTCGATAATGAGGAGAGTTATTGAAAGAGCTATAAGGGTTGCCAAGTCCAACGCTAACGTGCTCGTCACAGGCCCTTCTGGATCGGGGAAAGAAAAAATAGCAGAATTGATCCACCAAAGATCGAAGCGATTTAAAGAACAGATGATCAGGATCAATTGTGGTGCAATTCCTGAGAGTATTTTTGAATCCGAGATGTTTGGTCATGAGTACGGCGCTTTCACCGGTGCCAAGAAACAGGGCAAGGTGGGTTTGTTTGAACTGGCTAACCAAAGTACCTTGTTTTTGGATGAAGTTGCAGAAATGCCCATTTCTTCACAGGTAAAGCTTTTTCGATTTTTAGACAATGGGCTTGTGTTTAGGGTTGGGGCTACAAAGGGAAGAACTTCAGATGTTAGAATCATTGCCGCAACGAACCAAGATTTGGAAATATTAGTCAGCGAGAAAAAGTTTAGGGAAGATCTATTTTATCGATTAAAAGTAATTCCCATTCATATTCCCCCCCTTAAAGAAAGGCCCGAAGATATCCCCGCCTTGACTGAACACTTCCTGAATCATTTTAATAAAAAAAGTGGCCAGAAGAAAACATTGTCGGTTGAAGTGATTGATTATTTGATGAAATATGATTTCCCCGGCAATGTAAGAGAACTCATTAATATTTGCGAGCGGTTAGTTGTTATGACACCCGAGGATCTAATTACTCCCGATCACTTGCCTCAAGTTATACGAACCACTTTGGCTGGTTCTCATTTGATCGACAAGCGAAAGCCACAGAGAAAAAAGAAGATTCAACAAGCCCCGCTTAAAGATCTTGTCGAAAATTATGAAAAAGAGGTTATTATAGATACCATAAAAGAACATAATAACCAGAAGGAAATGGCCAAAGCATTGGGTGTGAATGAATCTACGATCACCAGAAAATTAAAGAAATATAACCTTTCCATGTAAATTTTGTCCACAGTCTTATAATAACTAACAATCCATTGCCATTTTGCAATATTGCAGTCCTGCGATTGCTATTCTGCAATTGCTATTTTGCAATTTGTTTTTCCTCTGAATACCTCTGCTATCAATAATTATTTACAAATATATTAAAAAATCTTTAATGTCGGATAGTTAGAAAAAATTATTATTATTTTTACCTTGTGCTGTTAAACTGGCACATTTATTGGATAATTAAGTTCTCCAGAATAACTAATTCAAAGTTTGACTTTATCAGAAGTATTTACTCAGATGGGTCTTACTGCAATGCATTTTATTACAGAAACATATAACTGAATGGAGGAGTATAATGAAAATTTTGGTTGCGGGTGGCGCAGGGGCAATGGGACGTGCATCGGTCACTGACCTAACCGGCCAATCAGATGTTGAACAGGTGGTTATCGGAGATTTGAATATTAAAGAGGCAGAAAAATTTGCCGCCACATTCGGTGATAGTAGGGTTATCTCACGCAAAATAGATATTACTGATCCGGAAAATTTAAAAGTTGCGTTTGCAGATGTCGACATCGTCGTTAATGCATCCTGGTATGAATACAATATCGACATCATGAAGGGTTGTCTTGCATCCGGCTGCAATTATGTCGACTTGGGAGGACTCTACAACCTAACCGTCAAACAGCTTAAACTTGACCAGGCCTTTAAGGATGCAGGATTAATTGCTTGTCTGGGACTGGGTGCTGCCCCTGGAATGACCAATATACTTGCCATACATGGTGCAAAAAAACTTGATAAAGTGGATGAGGTTCATATGCGCACCGGGTCCATTGGGGGGAAAGGGTTTGCCTATTCACCCAAAACTGTATTGGATGAATGCACAATGAATCCCATCATGTTTTTAGGTGGAGAGTGGGTTACCCTGGAACCTTTATCCGGCAAACAAAAATATACAATGCCTGAGCCGGTGGGCGAAGTTGAAGGATTTTATTCAATCCATTCGGAGTTGGCAACGTTGCCCAACAACATTCCCGGTGTAAAAAATGTTACCTTTAGAGTGGCTTTTTCAAAAAAATTGATTAACATGGTCGAAACACTTTTGGCTCTTGAACTGACAAGCAACAAGCCGGTTAATATCAAAGGGGTTCAAATTGTCCCTCGTGAAGTTCTTGATAAAGTTTTGGGTTTGAAACCAATTGTCGGATATGTAGAGGAATATAAGTCTTTGCAGGTTGAAGTCAAAGGATATAAAGATTCTAAGCCTTTATCGATCACATACGAGACGCTTGTCGAGTCAAATAAAGAAATAAACCTTAAAGGTTCAGCGATTTGGACCGGATTTCCAGCGGCAATCGTTGCTTTAATGATTGGCAGAGGTCAGATTCAGGTGACTGGAGCACTTCCTTCTGAACTTGTAGTGGAACCGGACACATTTATTGCCGAGTTGGCTAAAAGAAATATTGTTATTTCAGAGCACATGATTGCTGGGTAGAGGAAAAATGAAAGTAAGGCGTTTACATCTATTCGTTTTCACTATTGTCCAAAAACGGATTTTTAAAACATAATAATTGAGAGTATTCTCCTTGTCGGGTTATGGTTAATTGTTACCACACAATAAAACCAGCAACCCAAAACAAGGAGAATAAAAAATGGTGCAACATGCGAGCCTGTTTAGTCAACCGATAGCTTTTTTTGACCGCAATAAATTTAATAATTTGGTTATGAAACATAAAACACAAAGATATTCAAAAGGTTTTAAAAGCTGGGATCAATTTGTAGCCATGCTTTTTTGCCAGCTTGCCCAAGCAAAAAGTCTCAGGGAAATTAGCGGCGGACTTGCTTGTTGTGTTGGCAAATTGCGACATCTTGGGATATCCTCAACTCCAGGCAAATCAACGCTTTCATATGCCAATAAGAACAGGTCCTGGAAAATGTATCGGGATTTGTTCTATGAAACCTTTGAGTTTTGCCGGAAAGCGTCTCCGGGCAAGCATAAACTCAGATTTAAAAACAAGCTTCTTTCTTTGGACAGTACAACCATATCTTTGTGCCTTAATCTGTTCCCAAGGGCAAAATTTAGAACCACTAAGGGCGCAGTCAAACTCCATCTGCTTTTGGATCATGGCGGATATCTTCCATCCTATGCATATATTTCAAATGGCAAAAAGCATGAGGTAACTTACGCAAAAAAATTCCCACTTTCTTCCGGATCGATTGTTACCATGGACCGAGGTTATAATGATTATAAGCTTTTCGCTTTCTGGACAGCACAAAAAATCTATTTTGTTACCAGATTAAAAGAAAATGCCGATTATGAAGTTCTTTCAGAACGAGAACTCCCTCTCAGAAGAAACATATTGTCTGATGAAATCATAAAATTTAACGATTATAATGCCCGAAAGGATTGCCCTTTCAATCTTCTCAGGGTGGTGGTGTGGGATGCTAAAAAGCAAAGAGAGATTGTTCTGTTGACCAATCATCATGATTTTGTGACAATAACCATCGCAGCCATTTACAAAGACCGGAGGCAGCATTTGATATCATATTATTTCCGATTAGGTCGTATGTCCGGAAAGGTCAATTTCTCTTTGAATGGAAAAAAATTAAATGAGTTTACTGAATATTCATTCTCTTCACACTTTCTTTAAGACCTCTTCAGGAATTGTCAAGGCGGTTGATGGTGTTAGCCTTGATGTTAAGAAAGGGGAAATCCTTGGAATAGTTGGGGAGTCCGGGTGTGGAAAAAGTGTTCTGGCCCTGTCGATTCTACGTCTTTTGCCGATGCCACCTGCATTTTTTGATCAGGGTGAGATCATGTTTAACAAATCCGATCTGCTGAAGGCCTCTGACGAGGATATCCGCAGTATACGGGGAAACAGGATAAGCATGATTTTCCAGGAACCCATGACAGCATTGAATCCTGTCTATACTGTAGGAAACCAGCTCGCAGAGGTCTATCGGGTGCATAGGAATATGTCCAAAAATCAGGCCTTTGAAAAAGCGGTTAATATGATTGAAAAAGTAGGCATTCCCGGACCCGAAAACCGAATCAAAGAGTATCCCTACCAACTCTCTGGCGGACTGCGCCAGAGGGTTATGATTGCCATGGCCCTTGCCTGTCAGCCCCAGCTTCTTATTGCGGACGAACCCACCACCGCCCTTGATGTAACCATACAGGCACAGATTCTGGACCTGATGATTAAATTAAGACAGGAGTTTGAAACTGCCATCATAATGATCACCCATAACTTTGGCGTTATTGCGGAAATAACGGACAGGGTCATGGTCATGTACACAGGCAGCATAATGGAAACAGCATCCACACTGGAGTTGTTTGAAAGGCCCCTGCACCCCTATACCATAGGCCTGCTCAGAGCAATTCCCGGAACAAAGGATCTCGGTGAAGAAGAGCTTTATGAAATAAAAGGCACTGTTCCAAGCCTCCTGAATCTTCCCAGGGGATGCAAGTTTAACACCCGGTGCCCCCGGGCTGAAGATATCTGCATCCGAAAAAGGCCGGAGCTTCGTGAAATATATCCTGAACACTTTGTTGCATGCTGGAGAGTTGACCATGCTTAATCTTATTGAAGTTTACAAGTTGAGTAAATATTTTCCCATATCACAGGGTTTGTTCAGCCGGAAAAAGAAATATGTATATGCCGTGGATGAGATCTCTTTTACTCTGGGGGAAAAAGAAACCCTGGGCCTTGTGGGTGAATCAGGCTGTGGAAAGTCTACTGCCAGCCGCACCATATTAAACCTGATCACTCCCACATCTGGGCAGGTATGGTTTCAGGGCCAGAACCTGTTTGCTTTAAAACCCTCTGAAAGAAGAAGTATCCGCCAGGGCATACAGATCATATTTCAGGACCCTTTTGGTTCTTTAAACCCAAGGCTCACTGTCAAACGTATAGTGGAAGAACCCTTATTAACCCATAAAATAGGAAACAGAGCAGCCCGCAGGCATAGCATTGAAAAAACACTCACAAGAGTGGGGCTACAGCCCGAACATATGACAAGATTCCCACATGAATTTTCAGGGGGGCAACGCCAGAGAATCATGCTGGCACGTGCGCTTATTCTTAATCCGAAATTGATCATTGCAGATGAACCGGTTTCCGCCCTTGATGTCTCTGTACAGGCACAGATGCTGAATCTGTTAAAACGGTTACAAAAGGAAATAGGTCTTTCCTATATATTCATATCCCATGATCTTAGCGTCATCCGCCATGTCAGTACCAAGGTGGCGGTGATGTACCTTGGTGCAATAGTGGAAATTTCACCGGTGGATGAACTCTATAACAAACCCCTTCATCCCTATACGATTTCTCTTTTATCCTCGGTTCCGGTTCCTGACCCCAAAAGAAAAAACAGAACAAGAGTGATCCTTCAAGGCGATGTGCCTTCTCCCCGCAATCCACCTACGGGATGCCGTTTTCATACTAGATGCCCGGATTGCATGGATATCTGTATCAGAGTAAAACCAGAAAACAGGCAGATAAAAAAGGACCACATTGTCGCCTGCCACCTTTATCAGGATGGGGAATTATGGGTTCCGCCGCTGCCCAATCAATAAAAATGTTTTTGCAAGGAAAAACTTAAAAAATCCAGTGTAAATTGGATTTAAATATAACTTTAAACAAAGGAAAAATTTCATGGAAAAACAGTATTTGTCTATTTTAATGACCCTTTTACTTTGTTTCCTGGTTGCATCACCAGGATTCACCAGGGATGCAAAAACCCTTATAGCCATTCAGGACTCAGAGGTTGTAGGACTTGATTTGATGAGATCTTCCCTGCAGAACACCATGAGCGTCTGCTACAATATCCACGATACCCTGTTCCACCCCCAGGAAGATGCATCTGTTAAACCGGCCCTGGGGGAAAAATGGGAACAGGACAATGATTTGACCTGGATGTTAACCCTGAAAAAGGATATTAAATTCCATAATGTCTCCTATAAAGGGACAGGTATGGTTTCCTTAATATTTACTGGGCAAAACCAAAAAATTAATAAAACCAATAACAATAGGGAAAGCCCCTTGTCATCTTAAGGAACTTTTTCTGCTAAATTTAAATAAAAACGGCCAACATATAAAGTTATGCTAAGATATATCTTAAAACGACTGTGGCACACGGTTTATGTCATTGTGGGCATCTCCATGATAAGCTTTTTCTTTATTCATCTTTCCGGAGACCCTGTCATGCTGATGCTGCCAGGAGATGCAAGTAATCAGGAAATTGAGGAACTTAGAGAACAGCTTGGGTTTAATGATCCTTTGTATGTCCAGTACGCAAGATTTGCCATAAAAGCTGTCCAAGGCGATTTTGGTGAATCTCTATATTACCATGTACCCGTCATGGAACTGATCATTGAAAGACTTCCTGCAAGTCTTGAGCTTGCCGTTTCTGCCATGATTTTTGCATTGGTTCTTGCCATTCCCCTGGGCATTCTTTCGGCAGTCAAAAGAGGCTCCATGGTTGATATGGGAAGTATGTTCGGTGCCTTGCTGGGAATTTCCATGCCCCATTTCTGGCTGGGAATCATGATGATGCTTCTTTTTTCCATCCATCTTGGCTGGCTGCCCACATCGGGCAGGGGAACATTTGCACACCTCATCATGCCTGCCATATCACTGGGGCTCAGCCTCATGGCCATGTTTGCCAGGCTCACAAGATCGGTGATGCTGGAGGTCCTTAGCCTGGACTATATCCGCACGGCCAGGGCAAAGGGGCTTAAAGAGCAGGTCATCATCTATAAGCATGCATTGAGAAATGCCCTCATACCCCTGGTTACGGTGGCGGGCATGCAGTTTGGCTTCTTAATCGGCGGCACGGTTATCATTGAGACGGTGTTTGCCTGGCCCGGGCTGGGCAGATTGGTCATACAGGCAATTTTCGGCAGAGATTATCCCCTTGTACAGGGCATCGTCTTCGTCTTTTCCGTTATTTTTGTGGGGACAAATCTTCTTGTTGATATCCTTTATGTATATCTTGATCCACAGATAAGCTATCACGAGGAAAAATGAAATCAAAAGCTTTAAAATCGAAAGTTATGGATGATATGTTTGAAAATTTTTTATCACAAATACAAAGGGTTATAGAAGTATTGAAGGATATTCTCAAACGCCCCAGCGCTATGGTGGGAGGAATTCTTCTTTTACTCATTCTGATTACCAGTGTTTTATTTCCCCTTGTCTTTCATGTCGACCCCCTTGACCAGAATCTTCTGGCACGGTTTTCACCGCCTGTCTGGCAGGAGGGCGGCACCTGGAAACATCTTTTTGGCACAGACAATCTTGGGCGGGACATTCTTTCAAGACTGCTTTATGGCGGCAGGGTTTCTCTTTTGGTCGGGTTTTCAGCAGTTTTACTGGCATCCGTTGTTGGAATATTTCTAGGCCTTGTTTCCGGCTATTATGGTGGGAAAACCGACCATTTTATAATGCGCATCGCAGATGTTTTTATGGCATATCCCTTTATGCTGCTTACCATTTCTGTTATTGCCGTGCTGGGTCCTTCAATTTTCAACCTTATTCTTGTACTTGGAATTTCTGACTGGGTTACCTATGCCAGAACGATTCGCGGAAGTGTTCTTTCCATAAAAACAAAGGAGTATGTGGAAGCCGCAAGGTCCATAGGTACACCCCATATCATCATTATTCTGCGCCATGTGCTTCCCAATGTTATTTCCCCCTTGATTGTACTGGCAACGCTTCGGGTCGGCAATATCATTATCTGGGAAAGCGGACTTTCCTATCTTGGCATGGGAACCCCGCCTCCCATGCCAACTTGGGGAAGAATGCTTTCAGAAGGACGCGTATATATTACAGATGCCTGGTGGCTTGTTACCATTCCAGGCCTTGCCATCATGCTGACAATCTTGTCAATTAATCTTCTTGGAGACGGGCTCAGGGATGCACTGGATCCAAGGCTGAAAAATTTATAATCGTAATAGAAACCTGAAACGGAATCTGGTGAAAAATCAATTAATGGCGAAGGAAAAAAAATGAAAGCGATTGTACTTGGCATGGGACGGCAGGGAAAAGTGCTACACTTAAGTTCAAGCACGAAAAAAAAAGCATCTATAAATGCAAAGAGTGCCTGAAATGTCCAGTAAAATCAGAATGCACAAAAAAAGCCAAATACAAACAGCTGTTTCGGGGGAGGATGGGAAAAGTTTCTGGCGTTTTATATATTGAGACCATAGGAAAATTGGGGGACTATTTGATTCGGTAACAGCCTATCGAGCCAGTATGGAGCTTTGTCAGGACAGAACCTGCTGTACTGCTGTGACTGGGATTGTATCAAAATCAACAGGAGAAAATTCTGAACAACTTGGTTTTTTAACTCCCCGTCCCCCGTTCAGACCTGTTACATTGGGGCAGCTTGCCAATAATAATTTTGATTAGGAGAAAAAAAATGAAAATATTAAAACTTGACATGACCCATGGTAAAATCACTGAAAAAGAAT
>CAYWGN010000086.1:0-17813 GCA_964457495.1 uncultured Desulfobacula sp. | reverse complement strand
CTTTGCTTATTGTGGTTATTGGGGACGCTTATTTGCGCTGATTATCAGGATAGGGATTATGCGATAAGGTAACGAGTTTTAAAGGGGTTAAAAAAATAGGGGCCATCCAGCAGTTTATTTGCCGGGCGGCCCTTTTGATTTCTTGACGAAGGGATTTAAATCGATTATTCTGGCCGAAACAGCCTATATGCTGCAATATGCTTCAGGTATGGGGCGATAATCAAATCAGGATGTGTTATTTATGAAAGTATCTGTTTTTGTTCTCTTTTTGGTTTTGTTCTGGCAGTATTCATTTGCCGGGGATGTTCTTTTCCTGGATATTAACAATGCAATTCCTGAAGTCCAGGTGGTTAAAGACCGCATGGATAAGGATAAATCAACGAATAAAGGGCCTGAATCCAGGCTGGTGATTGTCCCGTCTTACGAGACATATCCCCTGGAGAAACGCCAGAGAATTCAGGAATTAACGGCTGTAATGAATGGCATGAAGGAAAAGAATATTCTAAAGCCCGATGGAGATTTTTCCAGACAGATTTTTAATCTTGGTAAGGTTATTCGCTGGGTTAAAACGGGTGACACGGATAAGGATTACCAGTTAAGTGATTTTTTGCCTGAATTAGAAGACGTGTTACATAATGATTTATTTGATTTTGACCGGGTATTTATTTCAGGGCATCATGGATCTGATTATGGCAGTATGAGTGCATTTCTTGGGGGTGAGTTTTTTAATGGGCTCACTGTTGATACTTTGAAAAAAATGCTCAACAATTCATCCACCACACAACACGTCAATTCTCTTGTTTTGCTTGGATGCAAAACAGCCATAAATAAATTAATGGAGCGGGACGGGGTTTCCTGGGCCGCAGTACTTCCGGATTCGATGCTCCAGTTTGGATTCAATGAAACCTCACCGGTTAAGACGGATGAATTAAATTTATCCATATTAAGAGAACTGCTGGAAATACAGGCGTTGATTGGCCGGTATAAAAATGATCAAGATTCAGGGATAAGCCCTGACACCATTCTTCAACGGATCCTGAAAATCAAAAGGGGTGACCGGTATCTGGGATTTCGTTTTAATAATAAGTATTATCAATATCCGAAACATTTTGTGGAATAGGACTATTCTGAAATCGTCATGGTCGTTTCAGGCGGATGGGGGCCAGGCTTGGAATTTATTGGTGTTTTTAATGATTCTGATTAAATAAAGGGAAATAATGACGCTGTATTCATTTAAAAATAAACAACCCAAAATTCATTCAACTGTATTTATCGCTCCGACGGCTCAAATCATAGGAGATGTCCATATCGGTGAAAAATCCTCTGTCTGGTTTCAGGCCGTTATCCGAAGTGACCTGGACAGGATTATTATCGGCGAACGGACCAGTATCCAGGACCTGTGCGTCTGCCATGCAGATGAGAACATCCCGCTGACCATTGGAAATGGCATTACCATTGGTCACAGGTGTGTTATTCATGGATGCACCATTGAAGACAATTGCCTGATCGGCATGGGTGCCATTGTCATGAACCGGGCCGTTGTGGGTAAAGGTTCTGTGGTGGCAGCCGGGGCAGTCATCCTGGAAAAGACCATCATCCCTCCATATTCACTGGTGACTGGCCTGCCTGGCAGGGTTAAAAAAACCTATGCCAACCGGGATGAACTGGAAACCTCAATCCGGGGCATGTCTGAAAGTTATATTCAAAACACCCTGGATTTTAGATCAAATGAAATATTTTATGCCATAGAGAATTGATTGGGAAATAAAATAAGACTGAAGATGCCCGGCAAATAACCCAGGTTTAGATGTTAGGAGATGACAGGCGTATGCTTCCCTTGGAAAATAATCTTGAGATCACGCTTTTAAATTGCATTATTAAAAAGAAGGGTCCCGTTGGAGCAAGTTTTCTGGCTCTGAAATTGAAAACGGCCCAGGCAACCGTTGGCCGAAAGCTGTATGAGCTGGAATTTAAGGGA
The DNA here is from genome assembly GCA_964457495.1 of uncultured Desulfobacula sp. Lineage (GTDB taxonomy): Bacteria > Desulfobacterota > Desulfobacteria > Desulfobacterales > Desulfobacteraceae > Desulfobacula. The sequence goes on along the minus strand of CAYWGN010000086.1, from coordinate 15,835 downwards.
TATCTGGAAAAACAGAGCAATAAGGGGCGGGTGATTACCCCAAAGGGCAGAGAATATTTTGATCAGTTGAAACAGGATGCACTGCGGAAGCATAAGGTCAACGAGCTGGTCAATGAGTCCATTGTCAGTTCGGAAAATGACCTGCTGGATATCCTGTATGTAAGACGTTTGCTTGAAAAAGAAATTGCCTTTCTGGCCGCTAAAAAGATAACCTCTGAAGAGTGCCGGCAGATAAAGAAAATCCTTGACGATCAGGATTTTCAGATTCAGAGTGGATCGCTTGGTGACAAACAGGATCTGGAATTTCACAGCCTTCTGGGCCAAATATCCGGGAACAAAATTCTGGCCCAAATGGTCAACCTGATAATGACCCAGAGCCAGGCCTATCTGGAATTCTCCTATATCAGAAAAAAATATGCCACAACGGTAAGGGATCACAAGGAGATTCTCACCTTCCTGATCAATGGAGACCCTTTACAGGCAGGCAATGCCATGGTCAAACATATCGACAGAATTATCAGTGATGTCAAAAATTATTTTGCCGGATCTCATTGATGTTCAGTGGTAGTCATTGAATCAGGGGTTTAACCATTTCACACACATATTTTCCAATGGCCAGGGACGATGTCAGACCGGGGGAGTCTATTCCGATCAGGTTGATAAAGGTTTCATGATTCGGATCTTTTTCAATCACAAAATCCGGTTGGCCTTTTGCCATGGCCAGAATTCCTGTCTGATAAAAATCCAGATGTGCCTCTGAAATATGGGGGAAGAAGGACCTGACACTCTGGACATAATACTGTTTGTCAAAGGTATGCGCATAGGATTGTTTTTCACAGTCCGCACTCATGGCCGGCCCGATGGATATCTCATCAGATAAGTTCACCTGGGCAGTTTGATCTTTTTGCACAAGTGGGGTTAAATGTACGCCTAATGTTTTTTTGATCAGCCCTTTTAGATATAGTTTTTCAAATTCAGCAAATGGCAGGTTCGCCTTTCCGCCTTTTTCAGGATAGACCCCATGTGGGGTCGGATAAATATTCATGCCGCTGGTAAACAGATCAGGATTTTGCGTTCGAAGGAATTTTACGGCTTCTCCCTTCATGGGGATGATCTCATAGGGGTTTTCAGGATTGATCAATGTTGCAATGATATCTGAATTCAGTCCGGCGCAGTTAATGATAATATCCGTGTCAAATGTTTCCAGATGGTCCCCGGATCGAACTGTGACTTTAAATCCTTGTTTTTGGGGAAGGATATCAATGACATGGCTTTTGATATATATGGCGGCATGGTTCTGTTTTGCCAGGCCATGAAGCTTTTTTAAATAGCCCACAGGATCAATGACCCCGGAGCTAGGGCAGTAAAGGGCAGCAATGCAGTTGATATTTGGCTCCCGGTTTTTTACAAAATGTGCGTCCACCATCTGTATATCCGGGACATTATTTTCTCTGGCAATCCTGAGCGTATCTTCCAGATAGTCGATTTCATCAGGGGAGGTGGCTACGACAAATTTACCCACCCTTTTGTGCGCAACCTTATAGGTTGCACAGAATTCATATAAAAGCCGGTTGCCTGTAACACAAAACGCGGCTTTTTTAGGCATGATTCTCTGGTCATAATATATGCCGGTATGGATGACCCCGGAATTCCTTGTGGATTGATTGTCATCGGAAATTTTTTCATTTTTTTCCAGCAGATTGATTTCACAATCAAAAATCTTTGACAGTTCATATGCAATGCTCAATCCCACAATGCCGGCACCGATTATGGTAATGTTTTGATTTGGTTTCATTATATGGGACCCAGGATCAATCTCTGGGGATCAACTTCTTGCCTCAATATTTTCAACTCATCTTCTTTAGGCGGGCTGCATTTTTTTGCTCTTGAAATATCAAGATCAAATCCTGTTTTTGATGCTATTGTTTCCGGATCAGTAAAGGGGTAGTATTGATCCAGGTACATCATTTTTGTTATGTCATCGAACTTGAGAACGCCAAGATTGGTAACCACGGCCATGGGGCCGCCCCGCAAGAAACCAGCCTCCTGTCTTGAGTTGTATCCTGAAAGCCAGCCAGGGCTTGTAAAATAATCCAGTCGTTTAACAAATCTGCGATATTCATGCTGCATAAAAACAATTATTCCATATGCTAAGCTTGCAGCATCACAGGCGCCACCAGATCCAGGGAAACGCTGTTCAGGGTTTTCATATGTCCCAAGCATTGTGGAGTTTAGATTGCCATAGCAATCAATCTGGGCTGCCCCGAGAAAGGCAATGGTCCGAAATTTTGGATGGCCAAGGATGCTCAGGGCATCTGCAAGGCAGGAATTGACGGAAGTGCCCACCATGACCCTGGGATCGGCCACGGCCAGGGGAAGTTCTGCCAAAGAAGGGTCAATACCGCCGGTTTCAAAGAAAACAATCGCGTCCGGCGCATGGATGCGTTTGGCAACGGTTGCCGCAAGCATGCTCAAGCCTGTTCCGGCAAAAAGAATATCATTGTTTTGAACAAAGCTGCCTGCTGTCAATGCCATGATTTCTGATGCAGTATACGGCTCCATGTTTTTTCCTATCGCCTGTCCAGACCAGGGGCATAGCCCAGGGCAGAGTTGGCCTTTATTTTCAGCAGATCTTTGAATCCCACTTTGGTCAGATAGTCTTCCATTGTTTCAAAAGGATACACCCATTCATCAAGATACCTGTTAAAGCTGTCCTGGTCTTGTGCTACTTTTTTGAAATAATTCAAATGATTGGGATCATAGTCATAATACATGTGGCAGGCCGTGGGATGGGCGCCAAATGGTGCTGGAACAATGGCATCAACAATAAAATGGGCCAGGCTGTTCCGGTCCGGGTCCCGACGGATATAATCTTCCGGGACAACCTCTTCACAGGAAACAATAACGGTTTTGGCAGCCTTTGCCTGCTCAATATCAGCAAAGGAAAGCCCATTGATACGAATGGTGCCTTTTTCTCCTGCATACTGGGCATGAATCAGGGCAACATCCGGGTTAAGAGGTGGAAGCACAACAACCTTGCCGCCATTTTCGTTGATGGGATCATCAATGACTTTGAGCTTATGTTCAGGAATTTTCCCTTTACCCCGCATTTGGGGGGAAAATCCAAATTTACGGACAATATCTGATTCAAGGCCTGATTTGGTGGCAATAAAGGGCAGGCCCATGGCCCCGGCCATGAAGCGGAGAGTCATTTGATAATTGGAATAGTCTTCAACCTCAATGGTTTTGTCTTTAAAGGCTTTTTTAAAAAGATACCCCGTGGGAGCAAATCGTGCCACACCACCATAGGCCAGTTCGATGCGCTCAACACACCCGGCCCCTATCAAAAGTTCCATGCCCTGGCCGTGGGAATGAACCACAAGGTAAAGCCGGTTTTTTTTTCGGCGGATAATTTCCCGTATGATGTGCATGGGGTTTCGGTTCACGGTAAAACCGCCCAGGGCAATCTGGTCGCCGTCTTTAATGAATGTATCCACGGCCTTTCGGGCGGTCATGATTTTATCGGTCATCGTACTCATACCATCCCTTGCCTGTTTTTCTTCCCAACTGTCCAGCTTTTACCTTGCGGCGGAGCAGTTGAGGCGGATAATAGCGTATGTCCTGGGTTTCCTGAAAGATTGCCGTCAAAGCGCCAAAGGAAACATCAAGCCCCACCATATCACCTGTTTCAAAGGGTCCCATTCGTCTTCCAAAAGCAAGCCTGACGCCCTTGTCAATATCCTGGACAGTGCCAATTTTTTTTTCCAGTAACTGGATGGCTTCCACATAACTTACCAGGTTGATTCGATTCATGAGGAATCCCGGTATATCACTTTCCACCCGGATAGGTTCTTTCCCTATTTTTTTCATAAAAGAAACAGCCATTTCCATACTTTCTTCCGAGGTGCTGATCCCTTTAACCACTTCTACAGCGGGCATCATTGGTACAGGGCTGAAAAAATGAAGCCCTATGACCTTGTCAGGCCTTGATGTAACAGCTCCCATCTCTGTAATGGGGATAGCAGAGGTATTGGTTGCCAGCAGGGCATCTGGTTTGCAGAAGGTGTCAAGTTTGCCAAAGATTTCCTGTTTGACGTTCAGGTTTTCAAAGGCAGCTTCAATGACCAGGTCAGCCCGGGCCGCATCACTGATCTGTTTTGTTGTCTGAATCCGGTTTAAAATCGTGTTATGGTCTTCGGACAGCTTTCCCTTTTCAATGAATTTATCCACGGACCATGATATTGATTTCATGCCTTTGACAAGCGTTTCTTCGCTGACATCCGTTATGGTTACATTGATTCCAGCCTGGGCAATAACCTGTGCTATCCCACTGCCCATAAGCCCGGCCCCAACAATGAATACCTCTTTAATTGTCATTATTTCACCTTTATTTTAATGTGCTTGTTATTTCAAGCATTCTGACAAGTTTATCGTTTCTCCAGGTTTTGAGTTCATCAATGGATTTATTGGCCACCATGGGCATTTTGTTAACATCTTTAACAACAGCTTTTATTGCCGAGGGAGGAAAAGAAGTCCATGTTTCCATGCTTTCGAACCTGTATCTATAGGATTGATCATAGTTTTCAAAAAAGCGTTCAATATTGTCGCCAGCTAAATGGGCGCGCAAAAAAGGACCAATAAAGGGATCTCGAATACCACATCCCTTACAAAAAGCATTGTCTATATCTTCAGCCGTTGCAACGCCCTTATCAACCAAATCCATTGCCTCGCGAAGTACTGCTGATTGCAATCGATTCACAATATACCCGGGAACCTCTTTTTTCAGTACAACCGTTGTTTTGCCCAGCTTTTTCATAAAATTATCTGCGATTTCAAGGCTCTTGGGTAATGTGTCAGGCCCACCGCCAATTTCAACAAGGGGGATAAGATGAGCCGGAAGAATAGGGTGCACCATCACACAACGGCCTGGCCGGGTTGCAGCTTTCTGGATATCCGTCATCAGCAGACCGGAAGCACTGCTTGCAATTATTGCGTGATCCTGGGCTGCTGCATCAATTTCCCTGAATACCTGGTGTTTCAGGTCAAGGTCATCAAAGACGGATTCCTGTATATAATCAGCATCAGAAACTGCATGTTCAAGGCTTATTGTAAGTTCAATCCTTTTTAGAGCTTCCTCGACTTCTCCTGATTTTAATAAATTATTTTTTTCATGAAATATTAAATTTGTACGTATGACATTAACAGCATTGTCCAGGATATCTTTATTTATATCCTGTAAAATAACTTTATACCCTTTTGATGAAAACAGTGTTGCCCAGTCAGATCCTATTAGTCCTGCTCCTATGCATGCTATTTTATTTATATTCATGGTTGTTTTCCCTTTTTGTACTGTACAGACACCAAAGCTGGCAAATAGTTTATGATTTGTTCTGGTCAGTGGGACTGGTTTCTTTTTTATAGAGGGCCCGGAGTGAAATGATCATGATCAGGGCCCAGGCCATCAGAACAAGTAGAAAAATATTATAATGGGTTACCCCGTAATGTAATTGTTTAAGGCTTATAAGTAATCCGGCAGTCATTGCTATTAACAGCCATTCCAACCAGCGCCGCATGGTCATATTATAGCCTCCTTTATAAGAATGTCACGATGTTTGGATTTATGTATAAAGTAAACAATGCCAAGAATACACCATCCTGACAAATGGGTGAGCCAGTAAGGCAGGTGGATGGCAAATCCTGATATGGACATATTCAATCCAGGAGCAAAAAACAAGAATGCACACAAAGCCAGGAGGATTCTCAAAGGCCAATTTATTTTAGAGATGATCCACCCTTCCGTTGTGGCGGTTAAAGCGTATATGCCTGCAAAACCACCCACAATGGCCAGTGTGATCTGGTCCCAGGTCCCCACAAACAACAGGCCTGGCGCAAAAACAAAAACAAAGGGCAGCATGTACTTGGCTATGCCAAGTCGAAGCGAGCACCAGCCCGTCTGCATTGGGTTTGATCCTGCTATGCCTGCTGCTGCAAAGGATGCCAGGGCGACAGGTGGTGTAATGGCTGAAACAAGGCCAAAATAAAAGGCAAATAAATGGGCTGCAATTGGCACCACACCCATTTTAATCAGGGCAGGAATCACAAGAGCTGCCAGGGTTATGTATACTGCCGTGGTTGTAAGGCCCATACCAAGAATCATGGAGGAGCCCATGGTCAAAAACAAGGCGATCCATAGATTCCCGCCGGCCAGGGAAACAATCACATTGGTGAATTTTAGTCCTATGCCGGAAACAAAAACACAACCAATGATAATACCTGCAGCTGCACAGGCCACTGATACGGAAACTGCCAGGCGGGCACCTTCTTCAAAGGCGCTTAACATATCAGTAGGAGTCATACGGGTTTCTTTGCGCAGGGAGCTTAAAACCAGGATGGACATAATAGCCCAGAAAGCTGCAAACATGGGCGTATAGCCAATCATCATCAATACCACAATCACAATTATTGCTAAAAACAGATGTCCGCCCCGTTTAATCTCGTTTTTGAGGTTGGGCAGCTCCGCTTTTGAGACGGTGGCCAGATTGCGCTTACGGGCCTCAAAATGTACCATTACAAAGATGGAAAAAAAATAGATCAATGCTGGAAACAGACCTGCAAGAGCAACTTTTAAGTAAGGAACATTCATAAATTCAGCAATAACAAAAGCAGCAGCACCCATGACAGGTGGCATGATCTGTCCACCAGAGGAGGCACAGGCTTCCACTGCCCCGGCAAAATATGGACGGTATCCCACTTTCTTCATTAATGGAATGGTAAAGCTGCCGGTTGTAACCACATTGGCCACGGCAGATCCTGAAACCGAGGCCATCAAACAGGAACTCAGCACAGATGCCTTGGCAGGGCCTCCCACTTTGGAGCCGGTAAGAGCCAGGGCCACGTTAATAAAAAAACGTCCTGCACCAGACCTTACAAGGATGGCACCAAAAAGGATGAACAGGAAAATATAGGTGGCCATTACCATGATAGGAATAGAATACATACCATTTTCCCGCATAAAGAGGTAATCCACCATTGTAAACCATGAACTGGGCGGGCCATAGAAAATCCAGAATAATTTGTCGGAAAAAGCGGTTTGGGCCAGAAAAAAGCATGCGATGAACATCATTGCCCAACCCACTGTCCGCCGGGTGGCTTCCATTAAAAGTATGATCATGGCTGTACCTGCGTAAATATCCATCTGGCTTAAATCTCCCCGCCGAAAGATAAACTCATCCAGATCCCATAACGTATAAACCTGAATGGCAATGGTAAGTCCCACCAATAGAAGATCCAATGAAAACCAGGCGTTCTTGGGATCGGTCCATTTTTTACGGCCCAAAGGGTGCATCAAAAAACACAGAACCAGGACAAAGGCCAGATGGGTTGAACGAAAGGCGTGTGCCTCCAGAGAACCGGCATAGGCCACATATAAATGATAAATGCTCAAGGTCACAGAGAGCAGACAGATAGCCAGTTCCAAAGGGAAATGAAAAATACCTTTTTCCTGACGGAGAAGCCATTCCAGGATACTCTCTTTTTTTACCTCGTTGTATTCAAGCTTTTTTTCATTCATGTTAAAAAATGACACTCCTTATTCTGGATTATTTTCACAAGGTTCAAAGAGAAAATTAAAAAAAAAGGGACACTTTCGTGCCCCTGAAAATTATTTTACATAACCCATTTCTTTGTAGTATTTTAAAACACCCGGGTGAACAGGGATACCTGCACCCATGGTTGCTTTTTCAGGTTTGGAGTTCTCAATGGCTTTTTTCTTGACTTCGGCAAGTGCGGGCCAGTTGGCGTAAAGAGTTTTAACTGTTTTATAAGCTATGTCGTCGGGAACGTCTTTGCTGATAACCAGACATGTGACGGTACCAACAGTGGGAACATCTTTATCAAGACCTTTGTAGGCTCCCTTGGGAATGACAGCTGCCATTAATCCTGGATCGATAACTTTTATTTTATCCATGTGTGCTTTATCTACAGATAAAAATCTTACGCCGGGGCGGAACATCAGGTCGATGATGGTAGATTGAGGGCAGGATGTTACAGCCATGTAACAGTCACTGTGGCCGTCTTTCATCAATGCTGCTGAATCGGAATATCCCACATAATTTACCAGATGTTGCTCTCCTTTGAAAATTGATAATAAATTGATAAAATAGAAAATTGTCTTTTGAGTTTTTTAGAAAACTACCCCAAAAACAATCATCCAACCACTTAGGATCGAAAATTTTATATGGGCCAAAATTCTTCACAATTTTTGTCCAGCTTATTTCATCTCCGATCCGTATTTCTGAAAAGGCTCATAATATTAATAGGGCCTTGGTCTCCAAATATCAAATAAAATCTATCAATATGTTAATTTTACTCTTTCATCAGCAGGTTTGGCTGCATCTTTTTCCCACTTGAGAACAGGCGGGATGGTTTTGGTCGGCGGCTCAATCATCAGGTTAAGCATAACTGGTCCATCCTGGTTTAATGCCCAGTCCAGTCCATCTTTGACTTCTGTATTGCTGTAGACGGTCTTGGCGCTGAGGCCAAATCCCTGTGCAATTTTTGCAGCATTAAAGGATTTTCCAAAATCAACAGCAAAGTAATTCTCATCAAAGTATAATTTCTGGATCGTCTTAATCCAGCCATATGCATAATTTTGAAAATTGATGAACACGATGGGAAGGTTATACCTTACCGCTGTTTCCAGTTCGCCTGCGGCCATGCAGAAACTTGCATCTCCATGCAGGGCAATAACTTTATGGCCGGGTTTAGCAACTTGTATGCCGATTGAACCGGGGAGGGCATAACCCAGGCTGCCGTGGGCTCTGGGCAGGACCGTCTGCCGCCCTGCTTTTTTCTGCCTGAAGTAGGATGAAAGATAGGGTGTCGGTGTTCCGGCATCAGCAATAAAGTAGGTATCTTCATCTGTAAGGTTCCAGAGCATATCAAAAAAATATGCAGGCGTAACCAGGTCTTCCTCTTTTTCAATATCCTTTTGGATGCGGGCCCTTTTTTCCAATATTTTCTGACAAACAAATTCATTCCAGGTGTCAAGTCTTGATGGATCTTTCAGGCCTTTTTCTTTTATCAGGTTCAGCAACTTCACCAGAAAGGTTTTAATATCACTCATAATGGCGACGTCGGTTCTGATATTGGCATCCAGCAGGTTTTCACTGATATCAACCTGGGCAATCTTACAGCCATCATTAAAGAGCGTCTTGCCTATTGTGGTCACATTGTTCAATTTTGAGCCCAGGGCCAGAACAAAATCTGCCTGCTGAATGATCTCAAGCCCTTCCATTGAACCCCCATTCGCACCAACCACACCGATAGAATAGGGAGACAGCTCTGAAATGGCTCCTTTTCCATTAATTGAAGTCGCCAGGGGCAGGTGTAATGTTTCGACGACCTTTGCAAGTGCTTCATAGGCTTCTGAAAGATGCACCCCGCCACCGGAGAGGATAACAGGCTTCCTGGCATTTATAAGCATCTCAGCCACCCGGGTCAGGTCAGTGTCATTCGGTCCATACCTGAATGGAGAGGTGCACCCGGTTAAGCAGGACCCCTTTAACTCTTCTTTGGTAAACTTTACCTCATCTTCAAGGATGTTTTCCGGCAAACCCAGATGAACCGCACCCGGGACTCCGCCTGTGGCCATGCGAAAGGCCTTTCTGAATAAGTAGGGTATTTTATTTCCTATCTTGATCCTTTGATTCCATTTTGTAATGGGCTTCATCAAGGCTTCCTGATCTATATCCGTCAGAGAGCCCTGCTCAACACTCACAAGACCGATGTCAGAGGATAAGCACAGCATGGGTATGCAGGAATTATATGCTTCGCTCACGGCAGGAACCACATAAAGGGCACCACCGCCACTTGGCGTATCAACGACCCCCACCTTGCCGGATACCCTTGCATAGGCATCTGCCATATACCCTGCATTGCGTTCATCATGACAAAGAATATGATTTATCCTGTCTTTTTTGTGAAAGAAAGAATTGTGAAAATGCATGCTTGTATCGCCCGGAACCCCAAATACATGTTCGACTCCATGGGCGATAAGCATCTCAATAATTACGTCTGAACCTCTCATTATTTTTTATCTCCTCATTTATTTTAAAATCATCACTCATCAATGATGATAAATGATATTAAGTTGCATTATTCATGGTGTCAACATTTTTTTAGGATGGGAAACTCTTATATCGTTTTGATATTTTTTTCTTTATTCATTCTCTTGATACTGATGATGGCGTGTTTTTTTACGTTTGAGATATGCTGTTTTAATACCAGGGTCGCGTCATCAAGATTGGACGCTAAAATATACTCATACAGCTGTGTGTGCTCTGAATCCACTGTGTCCATAGGTGTTACAAAAAGGAGATTGCCCCGATATTTAAGGTATAAAAGATCAAAAAGCGATTTTAAGACATTAATTTGTATGGTGCATTCTGAAAGCGTTGCAAGGGCAAGGTGAAATTCCATGTCCTTTAACAGCCGTTCTTTTAAATAAATATCTCTAACAGCATCAAGGTGACTGTCCAGGGCTTTTTTCAGCTTTTTCAGTCCTTTTCCATTGATTTTAGAAATAGTTCTGGGTAAGAGGGATGTCTCAATTAGTTCTCTGAACTCATATATCTCAATGATTTCCTTTAAGCTGATATTTTCAGTATAGTAACCGCGATTGGCTTCATGCCGGACAAGACCCTGATATTCAAGCCTCTTTAATGCCTGGATAACGGGTGTTGTACTCATTTCAAGACGTTTTGCAAGGTCCCCATATAAAATTTTCTGGCCGGGAATTATTTCATTTAAAAAAAACATCCTGCGAATTCCCATATAAGCTTCCTGGGTAAAATCATCTTTAGTCTTTTTGCTTTTTTTTATTTTTTTTTCCATAAGCAGAATAAATATACCATGGATTTTATAAAATCAATTAGAAAAACACTTTATATTAAAAGCAAATAATATTTCTATCTATCTGAATATCAAGTAATTTATTCTTGACATACAAGTTGTAAAACGTTACAAAACAACAAATCTGATTAAATATTTGATCAGATTTGCTGTTTTAGTAGATAAAAGATTTTATTCAACCCAAGGAGAAAAAAATGGCGTTGTCATTTATGGAAGGAAATGAAGCCCTTGCCCGGGGAGCTATTGCTGCCGGCTGCAACTTTTTCGCAGGCTATCCCATTACACCTGCAACAACTATTTTTAACAATATGCTGAAAATGCTTCCCGCAACTGGTGGCGTTTGTATTCAGGGAGAAGATGAAATCGCATCCATGGGATATTGCATTGGTGCAGCCATGGCTGGCAAAAAAGCATTGACGGCAACATCCGGCCCGGGTATCAGCCTTTACAGTGAGCAGATCTCATTTGCCATTGGCAGTGAAATTCCATTGGTGATTGCAGATGTACAAAGGCTTGGTCCTTCAACAGGTTCAGCAACCAGGGGTGCAGACAGTGATATTCAATTTTTAAGATGGGGCAGTACAAGCGGTGTACCCGTTATTGTTCTTGTTCCAAAAGATGCACTTGACTGTTATGTCCTGGCTGTTCATGCCTTTAATTATGCTGAAGAGTTCAGGTGTCCTGTTTTTATTGCCTCCAACAAAGAAATCGGAATGACCAGTGAAAGCTTTGACCTTGATTCTGTAGTGCTTCCCCCCATTGTTGAAAGGAAATATTTTTCAGGCGACTCATATCTTCCTTTTGAGGCAGAGCCGGAAAAAGCTCCGCCATTTCTTCCCATTGGAGGAAAAACCCTTGTCAGACAAACATCATCAACCCATGGGCCTGACGGTTATATCACCATTGATCCTGCCGTGATTGCTCAAAACCAGGAAAGACTCAGACAAAAAATTCATAGCGCCCGAAATAGGATTGCGCTTTTTGAAGAAGATATCAAAGAAAATTCCGATACTCTGATCATCAGTTATGGTGTTACTGCCCGTTCTGTGGAAGATGCCGGCAGAAAACTTGAAAAAAAAGGAAAACCTGTATCAACTCTTACTCTTAAAACTCTTTTCCCCGTACCTGAAGACCTTTTACGGGAAAAAGCAAAATTATTTAACCGCATTGTGGTTATCGAAATGAACCTGGGCCAATATATAAATGAAATAAGACGAGTCCTTTGTGATAAACGAGTGGAATTCTACGGACAGATGAATGGAGTGTTAATTACACCGGCCAAAATTATGGAGGTCATAGAAAATGAATAGCTTTTTAAATAAAAACAGGCCCCTTGTCTATTGTCCGGGATGCACCCATGAAAAAATTACCACGGGCCTTGATAATGCATTTGTCAAAATGGGTCTTGATGCAGATAAAATAGCCATTGTAACCGATATCGGCTGTTCAGGGCTGTTTGATACCTTTTTCAATGTTCATGCCCTCCATGGTATACACGGCCGGGCTCTCACCTATGCCTCGGGCCTGAAACTTGCCAATCCTGAACTGAATGTGATTGTCACCATGGGAGATGGGGGTCTTGGCATCGGCGGTGCCCATGTATTGGCCGCCTGCAGAAGAAATCTTGACCTTACCCTGATCATCCTGAATAATTTCAATTTTGGCATGACGGGAGGGCAATATTCTGCCACCACACCCACAGATGCAACAGTGGGATCTGAATTCCTTAATCAGGCTGAGATTCCGCTGGATATCTGCGCCATTGCCAAAAGCGCCGGTGCAAGCTATATTGACAGATGTTCCGGCCTTGATTCGGATTTGCCGGGAAAAATTGTCAGGGCAATGCAGCATAAGGGATTTTCTTTAATTGAAACCCTTGGTATGTGCACAGGTCGTTATACAAAAAGAAACAAACTGACCCCAAAAGTCATTGATCAGATCATAACAGATCTGCCGCAAATGCCGGGTGTCATCCAGGAAAACAAAAGACCTGAATATGGTGAACGGTACAGGGCTTTGGCAAAAGAAAGGAATGTCTTTCCTGAGCCTATAACCATTGAAAAGCAAATAGAGCTTACGGATTATCTTCAGCAGGAGGTGGTTATCCTTGGCAGTGCAGGCATGCGCATCGTAACAGCCGGTGAGATTGTCTGTTATGCCGGTCTTTGCGCCGGCATGAACGTATCAATGAAAAATGACTATAACATTACTGTTCTTCGGGGCCAGTCTGTCAGTGAAATTATGATTTCTCCTGAAAAAATAGATTATCCCGGCATTGAATCTCCTTCCGTTGTATTGGCTCTTAGTGATGAAGGGGTCCAGCGGCGGAACAAAATTTTTGCCGCCCTTAAACCCGGCACCTTTGTTTTAAAAGAAAAGAGTGTTGACATTCCTGAGACTAAAGCAGATGTTGTTGAAATTGATTTCAAAGAATTAAAAATCAAAAAACAGGATTGGGCCCTGGCTTCCCTTGGGGTAATGGCCAAAAGTGGAAAAGCAATGAACAAAGAAATGTTGGATTATGCCTTAAAGTCAAGGTTTAATGAAAAACTCTATCACATTGCAATTGAAACCATTGAAAAAATATTTCAGGCGTAAATTAAGGATATACCAAATATAAATACATCTGTTTTCAGAGTTTTTCTACCCTTTGCTTTTGGATATTTTCTATCCTACCTGTTTCGGGTGGTCAACGCCGTTATTGCCCCGGATCTTGTTGCGGATTTAAATATTAATCCGTCACAACTGGGGCTTTTAACTTCCACTTATTTTATCGCATTTGCCTCTTCTCAATTACCCCTTGGTATATTGCTGGACCGTTTCGGCCCCAGGATCGTGGAATCCTTTCTTCTGATTTTTGCCGGGATCGGCGCAATCATTTTTGCAAAATCCCAAACCCTGACGGGTGTAATCATTGGCCGGGCATTCATTGGTTTTGGGGTTTCTGCCTGTCTTATGGCAGCGTTTAAATCTTATGTCATCTGGTTTCCTGAAAAATTATGGCCAAGGATCAATGGATTTCAGGTGGCTGCAGGAGGCCTTGGTGCTTTATCCGCAACCACACCCGTTGAATGGCTTCTTGGCACGACGGACTGGCGAGGGTTGTTTTTTTTACTGGCCATCCTGTCATTTCTCAGTGCCCTTGGCGTTTTTTTTATTGTGCCTGAAAAAAAATCCCAGAATAGCCAGGAAAGTTTCTCCCTGCAGATCAAAGGCATAAAACAGGTTTTTAAATCTCAATATTTTTGGCGTATTGCTCCTCTAACTGCCATGACCCAGGCAAGTTTTGTCTCTTTGCAGGGACTGTGGGCAGGGCCCTGGTTAAGGGATATTGCAGGGATGCAGCGATCAGAGGTTGCCATGGTATTATTCTGGGCCGCCATTGCATTGACAGCCGGATATATCTGTCTTGGGCTCGTTGCTGAAAAACTGGCTCAAAGAGGAATCAGCATTCTTTATACGGCTGTAACGGGGATGAGTATTTTTATGGGCATCCAGATCTTTATTGCATTCCAGGTTCCCATTGCCCCCACTTTTTTATGGATATTGTTTGGTTTTTTCGGAACTGCAGGAATCCTTTCCTATTCAGCGTTGTCTTCCAGCTTTCCCAGAACCTTGTCCGGCAGAGTGACAACCAGCATCAATCTTCTGGTATTTTTAAGCGCTTTTATTTTGCAGTGGGCTGTCGGCGCCATCATCAATCTCTGGGACGTATCTGCTGCCGGAAATTATCATCCGTCCGGATATCGGGCTGGATTTTTGATGATTTTAGGCCTTCAGGTAACAGGACTTGTTTGGTGCTTTTTTTCCAGATTTAAAAAAAGAAATTAACCAGAGAAGGTATCACCTCTGGTGAATCATCTTCCCAAACCAGTTCATAATTAAAGTTCCTGCGTATCAATTCGATACCCATATTTCAAAACTTCATTTGCGACTGGATCTGTCGGATTAAACTCTTTTTCTCTGAAAGGATGCGGTTCCAGTCTGCTATCAATTTTACGTGTCAATCTCATCAGTTCCAATTGTATATCCATAATATTGTTATAATCTTTAAGAACAACAGCAATATCAATATCACTGTATTCATGTTCTTTGCCACTGGCATAAGAACCAAAAAGGAAAATCTGGCTGCAGTCATAATTTGCTTTTATTTTTTTAGCATATTGATGTGCTATCCTTATAGCATCTGTTTTATCCATTTTCTCAGCTCCTTTATGTTGTCTATCCAGATTTTAGTATACTCACGGGTACAAATATCAGAAAATTCCCTTTTATGATCATCATATCGTGCATTTATATTAAATGAGGTTATTGTATCAAGCCAGTCTGAATATTCTTCTGTAAGTTCAACTTTACATAATTGAGCCAGTCTGTATAGATTATGAATCGGCGGTGCATGTTTTTTAAATAATTTTGTGTATAATGCCTTGAGAATTTTTTCAACTGCAATATGACCTAAAAATAATGACCAGTGATATGATTTGGAATTGTATAAGTCAATCATTGTATTAAAATCATCATCAGATGTGACATCCAGTGCTTTTTTATTTTTTCAGTATTAAAATCTTTTTTTTGGTTTGACATTTTCCAAGTTCCTTTCCAAATAAAGTTCTTAACTGTGTTAGAAATTATTATTAACCAAATAAGGGTTAATTCGTAGGAAAACCAATTTATTAATCATTCATTTTTCCTGATTTTTGCTTTGCCTTTTAAAATCCAATCAATCACTAAAGAATTATTTAAATCATGAAGCAATAATTTTTGTCAATATAATTCTTGATACGAACACTAATGGTATCTTTTATCATTACTTAAAAAAAAGTTATTTTTGATCAGGATAACATTCAGATTTTTATGATAAACAGAATCCTGGATAATTCAAAATTTTAAATTAACCGATGAAGGATAAGTGTGTGTTTAAATA
>CAYWGN010000085.1:0-17848 GCA_964457495.1 uncultured Desulfobacula sp. | reverse complement strand
GATATATTCAATCGTTATTGAGATTAAAATAAAATAATTTTGTTAGCGCGAGTTAATTCTAAATGCAACATTAGAATCAAGACCCGTTGATTTGACACTTAAACTGGAGCCTGAGAAAATGGAAGAAATAATTAATAAAGTTGTCTGTCATTATTGTTGCGAACCTGTTGATGAAACAGATGCAGAGTGCGAGTTATGCGGAGCAGTTATAGGAAAAAAAAAGCGAAGTCTTTTGTTTTTACGATTTCTTCTTTCAATCGGGGGCTGTTTTGCTCTTTTTACGATCTGGGTAGGATATACTCTGTTTCTTTGATCCTGAATCTTATGATTTTATAATATTAACTTCAATTGCAATTAAGGTGGGTTTTATGACTGTTCTGAGTATTCCAGCTTTAATCATGGCGGTTATTGCATTTTATATTTTCGGCTACCACCTTCTTATTTATTTTCGGCGACAAGAATCACGTGTGGATCTCACCTTTGCCCTGACAGCTTTATGTATTGGATTTTACGATGTCTTTTGTGTGGCACTCTACAATGCGACGTCACCTTTGGAAGGGGTTCAGGTCCAGCGTTGGCAGCTAATTTCTCTATCAGCACTCAGTATTGCCTATGCCTGGTTTGTCGTTGATTATACCTCCATGAAGGATAGAAAAGGTCCATGGTTTTTCTCTATTATTTTTCTTGTTTTCGGTCTTGTCGGGTTATTTGACAGGAGTGGTTTGGCCTGGACCAGTCAGCCGCTGATAAAAAATTTTCAATTCCCCATTTTTGGATGGGAGATTACTTATTATGAAATGGAATTTGGGATTGTAATGCTTTATGAGGCTTTCATGCTCATGGTATTCTATCTTTACCTTTATCTGGTAGGAATTCACTTCTATTGGAAAAAAAATCCGAGAAAAGCCAAACCACTGGTAATCGCCATTGGCCTCTTTTTTTTGGGCATGACGGAAGATGTTTTTGTTGCCCTGGGGTATTACAGTTTTATTTATACAATTGAATTCGCTTTTTTGGGTATGATTTTGGTGATGGCGTATGCCCTGTCGTCTGAAATTGTTGAAAAAACTAAAATACAACAAAAGTTAAAGGATAGTGAGTCAAAGCACAAAGAGATGATTGCAAATATTTCAGACGTAATTGCTATATTAGGTTCAGACGGAATTATAAAATACAAAAGTCCGAATATCAAAAAATGGTTCGGGTGGCACCCTGAAGATCTGGTTAATGTCAATTTTTGGGATAGCGTCCACTCTGATGATCTGGGATCTATTCAAAAAGAATTTTCAACACTTCTTGAAAAGAATAACTCAGTAAAAAACGTTGAATTTAATTATGAATGTAAGGATGGCAGCTACAAACCAATAGAACTCACTGCAATCAATCTTACAGAAAAATCGAAGATCGACGGTGTATTGATAAACTTTCATGACATCACTAAACGTAAGCAGATTGAAAATGAGTTGAAAAAGTATCGAGATCATCTGGAGGAATTGGTTAAAAACCGAACGATAGAACTTGAAGCAAAAAATAAAGAGTTGGAAGTTTTTACTTATTCAGTATCACATGATCTAAAAGCACCTCTTCGTGGTATTGACGGTTACAGCCGTCTGCTTGTTAAAGAATACGCAGATAAGCTTGATGAGGAAGGGGTGCTTTTTTTAAATTACGTCCGTCAGAGTACCACACAGATGAACCAACTCATTGAGGATCTGCTGTCTTATTCGCGGATGGAAAGAAGGGATCTTCAACCCGTATCCATTGATCTTCATTCAGTTGTTGATCTTTTGATTGACCAAAGAGAGCATGAGATAAAAACAAAAAATATCCGAGTCTCTGTCAATTTGCCATTTCAGATGTTGACATCTGACAGTGAAACCCTTCGGCAGGTATTAGGCAATTACCTGGATAATGCCATAAAATTTTTAAAAAAAGATGAACCGGGAAAAGTGGACATCGGCGGTCAGGAAACCGATGAATCATGGACCCTGTGGGTCAGGGACAATGGTATCGGTTTTGATCTGCAATACCATGATCGCATTTTTAATATTTTTCAACGACTGCACAGAGCCGAAGATTATCCCGGTACGGGTATCGGACTTGCTATTGTGCGCAAAGCAATTGAACGAATCCGTGGAAGAGCCTGGGCAGAGAGCAAATTAGGTGAAGGCGCTGCCTTTTTTATCGATATTCCTAAAAAAGACGGGTTTGCACAAAAGGAGAAACAATCCAATGAAACACAATGACAATTCCCATCGACCCATACTTTTGGTTGAAGATAACCCCCTTGATATCGACCTGACCCTGAGGGCATTTAAAAAACAACGGCTTTTAAATCCTATCAATGTGGCCAGAGACGGTGAAGAAGCTGTTTCCTGGATACCGCGCTGGGAAGCTGGTGAACCTTTACCGCTTATTGTGCTCATGGACCTTAAACTGCCAAAAATTGATGGGCTGGAAGTCACCCGCCGGTTTAAGAAACATCCGAAATTAAAGCTGGTCCCCATTGTCGTTTTGACCAGTTCATCAGAGGACCGGGATATCACCACTGCATACGAGTATGGGGCCAACTCATATATCGTTAAACCGGTTGATTTTGATAAATTTGTCAGTTTGGCTTCAGAAATCGAACTCTATTGGCTTGCTACAAACGAACTTCCGAGGTAGACAATGAAGATACTTTATGTTGAAGACAATCCAATAGACATTGATCTTGCGATTAGAAAATTTAAAAAAGAGGCCCCACATATTGATATAACAATAGCCAAGAGCCAGTCCCATGCGCTCAAACTCATAAAAGAGCCGGAGTTTTCTGATTATGACCTGGTGCTCACCGACATGCACCTCCAGGATGGCGATGGCATTGCCATCTTATCCCATATCAGGGGGCATTCCCTCCCTGTTGCAGTTGTGATCATCACCGGACAGGGGGATGAACAAGCCGCAGTAGCAGCGTTAAAAGCGGGTGCCGATGATTACGTGGTCAAAAAAAGCGGATACCTGGAAAAACTGCCCCACCTGCTTGAAAATGCCGTTGTTTCCTATCGGAAAATCAAAGATATTGGCATCCAGTCTTTAAAAGTGCTTTATATCGAACACCATCAAATGGACATTGATTTGACTCGCATACATCTTACGCGATACGCCCCCCATATCCAAATGGAATCCATCAGCAGGGTTTCTGATTTTTACCAGATGGTTGATCGAGTAGATGCACTGTCCCAATACAGTGCAATGCTTCTGGATTACAGGCTGCCACAGGAAAATGCTTTAGAAATTTTAAAAAGGATTAATCTGTCTACACATTCAGGAATACCAGTGATCCTTGTTACGGGAAAAGGGGATGAGGAAATCGCTGTTAAAGCATTAAAATTGGGAGCTTTTGATTATGTTATCAAAAATAAGGGCTACCTTTTTAAGCTGCCGTCAATTATCGAAAACGCTTACTATAGTAGGCGCCTGATTAGAGAACATGAAGCATTGATTGAGAGCGAAAATAGGTATCGAAGTCTGTTTGAAGACAACCATGCCGTCATGTTTTTAATAGATCCTGAAAATGGGAAAATAATCGATGCCAACTCTGCAGCCTCCCATTTTTACGGCTGGTCACAAAAAGAACTTAAAACCAAAAAAATTCATGATATAAGCACATTATCATCTGAAAATCTCCAAAAGGAGATAGATTCAATCCTCAAGGAAAAACAGAACCATCATTTTTTTCAACATAAACGCGCAGACGATTCAATCTGTGATGTTGAAGTCTACAGCGGCCCGATTGAGGTGGGCGGCCGATCACTGATTTATTCAATGATCTATGATATTACACAGCGGTTAAAAAATCAGAAAGAAAAAGAACAACTTCAAAAAAAATTGATTCAAGCCCAGAAAATGGAATCCTTTGGTCAGCTGGCCGGGGGGATCGCCCACGATTTTAATAATATCTTATCATCCATTCTTGGTTTTTCAGAGCTGGCATTAGGCACGGTTCAAAAAGACTCAACCCTTGAAGATGATTTACAGGAAATTCATGCTGCAGGTAAACGGGCCAAAGATCTGGTTCGCCAGATACTGGCCTTTGCCCGCCAATCTGATGAAGAAATAAAACCTATACCGGTCAGTTCAATTGCCAGGGAAGTACTTAAATTAATAAAATCTTCAACACCTGCCAACATTGAAATTAGACAGGCGTTTGATACGGATTCCTTTGTCATGGGTAATGCAATCCAAATCCACCAGGTTATGATGAATCTTTGCACCAATGCGATTCATGCCATGGAAAATGAAGGAGGAATCTTGAAAATAGATTTGAGAGAGGTCCTCATAGAGAATACACCGGAATTTTATAAATTAAAACTGGATTCAGGTTGTTATATCAAAATGGAAGTTTCAGATACGGGAACGGGTATTCCTGAGGAAATAATTGATAATATTTTTGAACCATACTTCACTACAAAACCACTTGGGGAAGGAACCGGGATGGGACTTGCCATGGTTCATGGTATTGTTGAAGGTTATGGCGGGAAAATTACAGCTAAAAGTGAATTAAACCGCGGTTCTGTATTTACCATATATTTGCCCACTGCTGAAGAATGTGTATCTCATAAGAGTGCCGGGCCTGAAGACATGCCAAAAGGAAGTGAAAAGATATTATTCATTGATGATGAAGTTTCGATTGCCAAAATGGGAAAGAAAATTCTTGAGCAATTGGGCTATAGCGTTACGACAATAACAAGCAGTCTTGAAGCCCTGGAATTGTTCAAAGTCAATCCCAGGAAATTTGATTTGGTCATCACTGACATGGCAATGCCGAATATAATGGGCGATAAACTGACCACTGAAATAATAAAAATCAGGTCTGACATACCGGTGATTTTATGTACGGGATACAGCAAAAAAATGTTTGAAGAAAGCGCAGCAGAAATTGGCATCAAAGCGTTTGCGTACAAGCCTGTTTCAAAATCTGAATTGGCAAAAACGGTTCGAAAAGTTTTGGATGAAGCAAAGGAGGCCCTATAAATGTCGAATTTAAAGAACCGCGATAACCTAGCCCTTTACTATCTATTCATGGCGGCGATTCTTGTGGGTTTATACCTGACAACCTTTGTCAATTATCTGTTGTTTCACAGCCTTGTTGAGATATTCAGCATTGTTGTAGCATTTTCTGTTTTCATGATAACCTGGAATTCAAAAAAATATATAAAAAATCAATATCTTTTGTTTGTTGGTATCGCCTATTTGTTCATAGCATTCCTGGACCTTCTTCATACTCTGGCATATAAGGGAATGCCTATATTCACGGATTATGATTATTATGCCAACCAACTGTGGATTGCGGCCAGGTACATGGAGAGTATTACGTTTCTGGTTGGCTTCTACTTTCTCGGAGCGGATGAAACCTTTAAGCTTAAGCCGGAAAAAATTTTCATTGTTTACATGGTATTATCAACTATTTTTGTGTTGAGTATTTTTTCTTGGAAAATATTCCCTGTATGTTTTATAGATGGCATGGGGCTTACGACCTTTAAAAAAGTCAGCGAATATATCATTTGTTTGATTCTCATAGGCAGCATGCTGCTTTTATATAAACACAAGGATAGATTCAAAAAAAGTGTTTATAGGATGCTCCTTTTATCTATGGTTTATACAATCGTATCTGAACTGGCATTTACTTTCTATGTGAGCAACTACGGGATATCAAATCTGGTTGGTCATTACTTCAAACTTTTTTCATTTTTTCTGTTATACAAAGTCATAATCGAAACCGGTATCCGGAATCCATATGAACTCATTTTCAGAGAACTTAACACCACCAACGAAAACCTGAACAAAGAGATTGAAGCGCGAATCAAGAGTGATAAAGAACGTGAAAAACTTATCCAAAAGCTCGAACTTGCTTTATCTGATATTAAACAATTAAGCGGCCTGCTTCCCATCTGTTCTCACTGCAAAAAAATTCGTGATGATAAAGGCTATTGGAATCAAATTGAAGAATATATCCATGAGCATTCGGACGTAGAATTCAGTCATGGTATTTGCCAGGAGTGTGCTGAAAAATACTATCCAGATCTGGATCTTTATGGTGATGATGAAACTTAAGGTGCGTAGATGAATCATAAAATCAAAATATCATTAAAGGATTTGCTTGACATGACCTTCGTTATTCAGATTGCTTTTGCCACGGGTCTTACGGGGTACAAAAAGAGGGAGTTCGAACGATGGCAAGAATAGCGATCATTGATGACGAAGCCCCAATCGGTAAACTAATATCCAAAATGGCAAAGATGGAAGGCCATGACACGATATCTGCTTTAAACTTCAAGCAGGGCCTTTCCATCTTGGAATCAGGAAGATTTGATATTGTTTTTTTAGATATCAATTTGCCTGATGGTAACGGCCTGGAGATGATACCCCTTATAAAAGCTATACCGGATTCGCCTGAAATAATCGTCATAACCGGTTTTGGAAATCCGGAGAGTGCTGAAACAGCCGTCAGAATGGGGGCATGGGATTACCTTTTAAAACCGCTTTCAAATCAACAGTTAACGCTCACTATCAAGAGTGCCCTTCAATACAGAGAATCTCGTATCAAAGACTCGATGGCAGCCAATATCCTTAAACTGGAAGGCGTTAAAACCAGAAGTCCGCTATTGAGAGAATGTTTAAAGGCTTTGGCCCAGGCAGCGCAAGGTGACGTAAATGTTTTTATTACAGGGGAGACAGGGACGGGCAAAGATTTTTATGCGCAGGTGCTTCATAACAGCAGTTCCCGTGCCAGCAACAATTTTGTGGTGGCCGACTGTGCTGCTTTGCCCGGGTCACTCATTGAAAGTCTCTTGTTCGGCAGTGAAAAAGGTGCCTTTACCGATTCAAAAGAGTCTAAGATCGGCCTGGTTGAGCAGGCTGATAAGGGTACGCTTTTTCTTGATGAAGTGGGTGACCTTCCATTGGTGAATCAAAAAGCGTTTCTAAAAGTGCTTGATACCCAACGATTTCGTCCCATCGGCGGCAACCATGAGATTCAAAGTGATTTTCGCTTGATTTCGGCAACCAACCGGCATCTCCACAATCTTGTTCAAAAAGGGCTGTTCAGAAAAGATCTTTATTACCGGCTTCGTGCATTCACCATTGTTTTGCCGCCCCTGAGAGAGTGTCTGGAAGACCTTGAGCCTTTGACTTTGTATTACATGTATAAAAGATGCAAACGGATGAACCTTGAACCCATAAAATTTTCCGCTGATTTTTTTGATTATTGCTCCCGCTACAGCTGGCCGGGTAATATTCGAGAATTGTTTAACACCATAGAAACAATGATACTACAGTCACCCGATCAAACCATTTTCTTCCCAAGGCACCTGCCTGATGACATCCGGGTCAAGGTTGCAAGAACTTCGGTTAAAGTTGAACCCAAGTCACATGAAGATAACAAAACCGATGAAACTATTAGTACGGACACTTTTTTGTCTTTTAAGGATTTCAAAACGGCCACCCTTGAAGATGCCCAGAAAAATTATTTTTTATCTTTGATGGACCATACAAAGGGGGATATAAAAAAAGCCTGCCGAATTTCCGGTTTAAGCCGCTCCGGCATTTATAATTTTTTAAAAAAATATAATATCACTCGAAGCATTTGGACCTCCTGCTAATTATTTAATAATTTGAACGATAGTCCAAATTTTTAGACACATATCCATATTTTATTCAAAATCACCCTTTAAAATATCTTGTCTATAATTCCAATTTTTATATAACCAACTGTAATAAAAAGAGTATCTGTTTTACTGTATGTTATGGCGCGGTTATTGCGGTATAGAATATTATTGTCCGAACATAGGGCATTTGGGTGATGGCTAAAAAAGAGCTTGAATTTTCTCCATGGAACCAAAAAGAGACAGGGATAAAAAAATGCCGGAAACAAGACTGATTTTTTATGCGGGGAAGGCAAATGAGGTTTCACAACGACTTCAAAATTCAATTCAACCCATTATCTCTAAAAATAAAATTAAAATCAGCCGGTCCATCAAAGAACTGTCCCACAGCCTCATCCATACGGGCACGAATAATACCCTTACTCTTCTTCTGGCTACCGGCAAAAAGGATCTGGATGACTTATTGGCAATTCGCGATCTGCTTGTCAATGTTCGCTGCATTCTTATTCTACCTGACGACGATAGGCAGACCATTGCCAAAGGACTTAAGTTCTATCCACGGTTTACAAGTACCATCAGCAGCGACTTTAAAGATGTGTCGGCCGTGCTTGTGAAAATGCTAAAGAACAATTAATGAGTCGGATATATTGGAAAAACAATGAAACAACCCTTTAAAAAAGAGAGAGCAGCCCATGACTGAAAAAAAACCTGCAAAACAACCAACAAAGAAAATTCTATTTTCATCATTCCCTGTCCGTCCTATAGTGCTGTTCTTCTGCACACTAACCATTTTTTGCTTAACATTCATGCCTGGTGTTGTTTTTGCCAGAACCATTACCATAGATATCCTTATGGCCAATGATTTACGGCTGGAACCTGTCAACGGTTTGAAAGAGGGTCTGGCCGAACATGCCGGAGAAGAAGAGATAACCTTTGTTTATAAGCTTAAAAATGTGGCAGGCGACCGGAAAAAGCTTTCGGGTCTGGCGGCTGAAATTATTGCCGGCAAACCCGATATTGCCGTAGCCGCGGGAGGGATAGAAGCGGACGCTTTGCTGGCTGCCTCAAAGGGGACAAATATTCCCGTGATTTTCCTCTCCGTCTCCTCTTCAGTTGACCGCGGCATTGTCGCAAGTCTGGTCAGTTCAGGCAATAATTTTACGGGTATCGAGACCAACGACACCCAGCTCATGGCAAAGCGACTCTGGTTTATCAAAAAGATGCTGCCGGCCGCAAAAAAAATTCTCTGTTTCCATGTTCCCTCCATCGTGCCGTCCGTTAAATCCCTTGCTGTTGCCCGAGAGGCGGCATCGGAGCTGGGATTTTCTCTCCAGGTCGCAGCCGTGGAATCGAAAACCGATATCAGCCAGGCTGTTGCCGCTCTGTCAAGGGCAAATACAGACGTGATCCTTCAGCTGCCGGTTGCCCCCGTTGACAAAGCTTTGAAGTCAGTAGTCTTCCCCAGGGCCTTTGCAGAGAAGATCCCCATCTTTGGATACGGCATGACCAGCATCAAGTCGGGCGCGGTTTTTTCCTATGCCGGGTCCCGGTATGCCAACGGCAGGCAGGCGGCACGCCTGGTCCATAAAATCGTCAACGGCATAAAACCTGCTGATATCCCCGTGGAAACTCCGGAAAAGCTTGAGCTCGTTATCAACCGGGACCTGGCTGGTAAGCTCGGTCTGAAACTGTCCAGCAGGGTGTGGCGTATGGCAGACCAGATTGTGGATATACAATTTTAATAATGGGAGATACAGCTATGAAATGGTGGCATCGCCTCAGCTATAAACTGACGGGTTTTATTCTTCTCCTGGCCATTGTTCCCCTTGCAGGATTCGGCATCACAACAATCAAAGAAATCCGGAAGGTCAGACTGGACTCCGTTGCACAGATCCACAGGGGCATTGCCACGGATTCAGCCAAAAAAATTACTGCTTCCATTGCCGATACCATCAAGGAGGTCCAGCTTGTCATAAACAGCAATGAACTGGAAAGCCTGGATGTTTTGGACCAGGAGTGGTTTCTCCAGCTACTGATAAAGGCCATCCCCCATCTTTACACCCTGACCCTTACCGAATCCAATGGTCAGGAGCGGGTAAAGGTGGGGCGGGACAGGGTGTATAATCCCGGCGATCTGGAACGGCACGCGGATCACCCGGTGTTTCATGACAGCAAAGAGACAGAACCGCAGATTGGACAGCTGCACAGGAACCAAAACAATATTTTGATCATGGATCTCTATATTCCCCTTTTAAGCCCCATGGACAGGAAGGTCACGGCCGTTCTTGAAGTGGCGGTGGATATTGAAAAGCTGTTGAGTTTTACGGCTGATCTTCGCATCGGGAAAACCGGTTATGTTTATGTGGTGGATGAAAAGGGAAAATTTCTGGTTCATCCGGATCACAGTGTGGTGCTGGCAGGGGAAGACGCGCTGAAAAACCCTCTGGTTATGTCTTTTATCTCAGGTCGGGACGTGTCTGAAACCAACAAAACCTACATCAACCGAAAACAAGTGGAGGTCCTGTCCAATGCCCGAGCCGTGACGGAACCGAAACTGCTGGTGGTTACCGTGCAATCCATGGACGAGGCCCTGGCTGCAGTGACCCGTGTCAGCAACCGGCAGGCTGTAACCCTGATGTTCGTCATCGCTGTTGCCATTCTCCTCTCCCTCTATTTTATCATCAAGATCAACAGACCCCTGGGCCGGCTGGAATCTGGTGCCCAGCGCATCGGAACGGGCCATCTTTCCCACAGAATACCCGTGACCTCTTCCGATGAGATCGGCACCGTAACCCGCTCCTTTAATGCCATGGCAGACGATCTGGAATCGGCAAAAAAAGCGTCTGACAATCAGAACTGGGTGAGACAGGGGGTGGTGGAGCTTGACAGTCTTCTCAGGGGAGAGCTTTCCCTTAAGGAGCTCTGCACCCATGTGATCACCTTCATGGCCGGCTATCTGGAGGAGCAGGTGGGCATCATTTACGTTCATGACGGCATGGGCGGCTTTGACTATACTGCAGGATACGCCTTTAAGCCGGGCAAAGGATTTTTAAGGCGCTTCAGTCTGGGCCAGGGGTTGCCGGGCCAGGCTGCACTGGAACAAAAACTCCTCACCATTTCCGATGTTCCACCTGAGTATATCCGTGTAACCTCGGGTCTGGGGAACAAGGTGCCCGGGCATCTGTGCATTATCCCCTTTGTGTTTAACGATGCTGTGGAGGCAGTGATGGAGTTGGGTTCTTTAAAGGAGCTCACCAAACTTCAGCAAAAATTTATACGAGAAACAGCAGATGGTATTGCCATTATCATCGCTGCTGCCCGCTCAAGACAGGAACTCAATAAAACCCTGGTGCAGACCCGGGCGCAGGCCGAAGAGCTACAGCGGCAGCAGGAGGAGCTCCAGGCAGCCAACGAAGAGATGGAAGAACAGACCCAGATGCTGACGGCCTCGGAGAGCAAATTAAAGGAGCAGCAGGAAGAACTCCAGGCTGCCAATGAGGAGCTTGAGGAAAAAACAGAGTACCTGGAACGAAACAAAAAGAATATCGAAGAGAAAAATCAGACCCTGGTACAATTGGGTGAGCAACTTGAAAAGAAAGCCGAAGATCTGTCCATTGCCAGCAAATACAAATCCGAGTTTCTGGCCAATATGTCCCATGAGCTGAGAACGCCCCTTAACAGCCTGCTGCTGCTTTCCCGGATGCTGACGGATAATAAGGAGGGCAATCTTCTGGATGATCAGGTGGATTCAGCCAGAATTATTTACAACTCCGGCAATGATCTTTTGTCCCTTATTAATGAAATCCTTGATCTCTCAAAAATTGAAGCCGGTAAAATGCAGCTCTCCCTGGCCGAGATACCCTTAACGGATCTAAAGGATTCCCTTGGAATGAACTTTAAGGAACTGGCCAGGGAAAAGAACCTCTCCCTGGATATTTCTATCCGGGCGGGTTCCCCTGACATCATTGTCACGGATCAGCTGCGTATCTTACAGATTCTGAAAAATTTCATTGCCAATGCCTTCAAGTTTACTGAAACCGGCGGCATCACCGTGGAATTTTACCGGCCGGACAATTCGATTCGTTTTTCACGCAGCGAACTTACCCCTGCAAACAGCCTTGCAGTTGATGTCACGGATACGGGAATCGGTATCCCTGAAGAGAAACAGAAAATTATTTTCGAAGCGTTTCAGCAGGTGGAGGGGGGTAGTGCAAGAAAATACGGCGGCACGGGCCTGGGACTTTCCATCTCAAGGGAGCTGGTAAACCTTCTGGGCGGAGAGATCAGCCTTGCAAGCCGGGAAAATGCCGGTGCCACCTTCACCCTTTATCTGCCGATAAAAGCAGCTTCATCTGAAGCGGCCGGGGCTGCTTCTCACACCGAAAAATCAGACCCTGAAGAATCAGATAAAGAAAAATCCAGAGCCCCTGCCGGGAAAGAACAAAAAAGCCACAAGTCTCAGAAACAGCTGCCAAAAAGCCCTGCGGATGACCGGGATCATATCGGCCCCGATGACAGGGCCATTCTCATCATTGAAGATGATGCCAATTTTGCAGAAACCCTGTTGAAATTCTGCAGGGAAAAGGGGTTCAAGGGGATCATCACCCCCACGGGTGAAGAGGGCCTGAAGCTTGTGGAAAGTTTCAAAATTAACGCCATTGTCCTTGATATCCATCTGCCTGGAATTGATGGATGGACCGTGCTTGCCACCCTTAAAGAGAATTCGTCAACCCGGCATATCCCGGTTCACTTCATGAGTGCCGACGACCCGGTTCCCGAGGCTTTTACCAGGGGGGCCATGGGCTATCTGACAAAACCGGTCACACCTGAAGATCTCGAAACAGTGATGGCCAATCTGGAGTCAATGATCAACAAAAAGATGAAGGATCTGCTGCTGGTTGAGGATAATGCCAACCAGCGCCATGCCATTGCCAAGCTGATCAGTGACAGCGATGTGGTCATCCATGAAGTTTCCACAGGAAAGGATGCCCTTAAAGCCCTGCAGAAGAAAACCTATGACTGCATGATCCTGGACCTGGGACTGCCGGATATGTCAGGCTTTGATCTTTTGAAAAAAATGGAAACCGACAACCGGATACACCTGCCCCCCGTGGTCGTTTATACGGGCAGGGAACTGACAAAAAAGGAGGAGCAGGAGCTGCGGCGGTATTCGGATTCCATCATCATCAAAGGGGTGCGTTCAGAAGAGAGACTCCTTGATGAAACCTCCCTGTTCCTCCACAGGGTGGTTGAAAAAATGCCCGAAGAAAAAAGAAAAATGATCACGGCCCTCCATGACCCGGACCAGGCCCTTCAAGGCAGTACCATTCTTATTGTTGATGATGACATGCGAAACGTTTTTGCCCTGTCAAAGGTACTAAAGGCCAAGGGCGCCGATACACTGAAGGCTGAAAACGGCATCAAGGCCCTGGAGATGCTGGAAGTAAGAAATGATGTAGACCTGGTCCTCATGGATATCATGATGCCCGTGATGGACGGCTATGAAACCATGAGAAAAATCCGGGCACAGGCAAAATTTGGCAAACTGCCCATCATAGCCCTGACAGCCAAGGCCATGCAGCGGGACAAAGAAGAGTGCATTGCTGCCGGTGCCAACGATTATCTGGCAAAACCCGTTGATATCGACCGGCTTTTATCCATGATGCGGGTCTGGCTTTACCGATAACCTTTCACTATTAAAAGAGCAGTCTATGAAACCAAACGATATTGAAAACCTTGAGATCAAACTTCTCCTTGATGCCGTATTCGGGCGTTACGGTTATGATTTCAGGGGATATGCAAGAGCCTCCATTCGCAGAAGAATCCTTCAGTTCATGGGGATGACCGGAGTTGATTCTATTTCAGATATGATTCCAAGGCTGATCCACGATTCATCTTTTTTTGAAAAAATGGTCAGGGAGTTTTCCATCACAGTGACCGAGATGTTCAGGGATCCTTCCCTGTTTCTCTCCCTCCGGCAGAACATTTTACCCCTGTTAAAAAGCTATCCGTTCATCCGGATATGGCATGCGGGTTGTGCCACAGGAGAAGAGGCCTATTCCCTGGCAATCCTGATGCAGGAGGAGGAGCTGGGGAAAAAGGCCACCTTTTTTGCCACTGATTTTAATGACAACGCCCTGAAAAAGGCCAGAGACGGCATCTTTGAACTGGACCATGCCAAAGCGTATACCCAAAACTATCAGCAGGCCGGCGGCAAACACTCCTTTTCCGAGTATTACCATTCCCGATACGGGGCTCTGGCAGTGAAGCGTGCATTAAAAGAAAAAATCACCTTTGCAAACCATAATCTGGTAACGGACCAGGTCTTTAGTGAGACCCACCTTATTTTGTGCAGGAACGTGCTGATCTATTTTAATAAAAAATTGCAGGAGCGGGTCCTCCGTCTGTTCTATGAGAGTCTGGTCCATGGGGGTTTTTTGTGTCTTGGTATGAAAGAGAGCCTTCTCTTCTCAGGATACCAGGACAGATTCAAGGTGATTGATCAAAAAAATAAAATATTTCAGAAGAGAGACTGATGGAGATGAATCACACCAAAGCGATTGTCATCGGCGGGTCAGCAGGGTCTATGGAGGTGCTGTTAACCCTGTTTACATTTCTGCCGGAAAAGTTCAGGGTGCCCATCATCATCGTCTGCCACCTTCACCCCGTTGACAACGGCGGCCTGGTTGATTTCTTCAGTCTCCAGACCCCTCTTAATCTTAACATCAAAGAGGCGGATGAAAAAGAGCGGATACGGAAGGGATGCGTCTATTTCCCGGCGGCCAATTATCATCTTCTGGTTGAACCGGATAAAACCTTTGCCCTCTCTGTTGACCCCAAGGTCAATTATGCCAGACCCTCCATTGATGTGTTGTTTGAAAGTGCGGCAGTGGTCTGGGAAGATACGCTGATGGGAATCATACTGACGGGTGCAAACAGTGACGGGGCGGCAGGCATTTGTGCCATTAAACGCTATGGCGGCCTTACCATAGCACAAAATCCTTCAGGGGCAGTTTATCCCGTGATGCCCCAGGCTGCAGTGGATACGGGAAAAATTGATAAAATTTTAACGGTTGATGAGATTGGCGTTATTTTGCAACAGATGGGTTCTACAACATAAACAGGGAGCAAAACCATGTCGACAGACAGACAGAAGATTCTTATTGTTGATGATAAAGCGGCAAACCTGTTCAGTCTTGAGCAAGTTTTAAAGAAGACAAAAGCTGAGATCATCCGGGCCCAGAGCGGCAATGATGCCCTGGTTGCTTCACTGAATCATGATTTTGCCCTGGCCTTTCTGGATGTTCAGATGCCCGTCATGGACGGATATGAACTGGCTGAGTGGCTGCGGAGTGAAGACAAAACCAGGGAACTGCCGATTATCTTTGTTTCTGCGGCTTATTCCAGTGATTACCATGTTTTTAAGGGGTATAACGCCGGTGCCGTGGATTTCATGGTCAAGCCCTACAACCCTGAAATTCTCCTGAGCAAGGTCAATGTGTTTCTGCAGCTGGATCGGCAGAAGGCGCTGCTGAGGAAGTCCAGAAAAAATCTTGCCCGGGCAAATAAAACCCTGGAAGAAAAGGTCCGGGAGCGGACCAGAGAACTTGAGACGGCCATAGACAACCTTACGGTTGAGGTAAGGAAAAGAAAGCAGGCTGAAACACATATCAGAAAGGCCAAAAAGGAGTGGCAGGAAATTTTTGAAGCCATTGGCCAGATGACCCTGATTCTGGACAGGGATCACACCATCATTCGGGCCAACAGAGCCGTCCTGGAACATACGGGTCTGACAACTAAAGAGATTGTGGGTAAAAAATGCTACAGTATTTTTCATGGTTCAGATCAGGCCGCCGACCATTGCCCACTGAAAGGGCTGATGGATTCAGACGACTCTGGGTTAACGGAGTCGGAAATAGAAATTTCAGGAAAGAGTTTTCTTGTTTCCTGCACACCCGTATTTGGAAGCAAAGGAAAGCTGGAAAAAATCATTCATATTGCAACGGATGTTACCAAACAAAAACAACTGAAAAAAGAGTTGATCCAGGCTCACAAAATGGAAGCCATCGGTTCACTTGCAGGGGGGATTGCCCATGATTTTAACAACATCCTTGCCGGGGTACTGGGATTTACGGATCTGGCATTGGAAGATGCAGAAAAGGGATCAAATATTGAGGCAGACCTAAAGCAGGTCTATTCCGCAGGCCTCCGGGCAAAGGATCTGGTAAAGCAGATTTTAAATTTTGCCCGGACATCGGACGAAAATTTTAGCCCCGTACGTACGGATCTCATTGTCAAGGAGGTGGCAAAATTCCTCCGCTCCACCATTCCAACAACCATTGAAATAAAAAACCACATAAACAGCGGCTCCCTGGTTCTGGCAAACCCCATCAAGATCCATCAGCTGGTCATGAATTTGTGCAGCAATGCCGCCCATGCCATCAAAGACACGGGGGTGATTGACATCTCCCTGACGGATGTGATTCTTGAACCTGCTGATGTGTCCTCTGACACTGCCATGAAACCGGGCCCATATCAGAAATTGACCGTATCGGATACGGGAATCGGTATCCCCCCTGATATCATTGATTCCATTTTTCAGCCCTTTTTTACCACCAAGGATATCAATGAAGGCACGGGCATGGGGCTGGCCATGGTTCATACCATCGTGAAAGAGTGCAAGGGCGATGTCTCGGTGGAAAGCCGAGCCGGCAAAGGGACCGTTTTTACAATTGTTTTGCCTGTAACAACGGATTCGAAAGAAAAACTGCCCCTCCCAGGCAAAAAGCATCCCCATGCCGGTACTGAAAAGATCCTCCTTGTGGACGATGAAAGGGCCATCTGCAAACTGGCTTCAAGGATGCTGAAAGATGTAGGATACAAGGTCAGTATCGAAACAGACAGTGAATCTGCCCTGGCCCTTTTTTCCGAGCAGCCGGACAATTTTGATCTGGTGATTACGGATATGACCATGCCGAAAATGGCAGGAGACGTGCTGACACAAAAAATCCTGTCCATCAGGCCGGACATGCCCGTCATCATAGCAACGGGCTACAGCAGGCGGATGATTGACTCCAAGGTAACGGATCTCGGTGCAAGGGCAATTCTAAACAAGCCCTTTGAGAAAAACAATCTCCTTAAAACAGTACGAAAAATATTGGATAAAAAAAAATAGAGATGAACAAGGAAATTGGAATCAAATTGAAGTCTACATATCAGAAAGAGCGGATGTGGATTTTAGTCATGGAATTTGTCCTGACTGTGCAAAGAGTTTTTATCCTGAGTTTGAATTAAACAAAGGTGAATAGATATGAAAGCATTTAAAATATCATTCTTGTTGTTTTGTCTAACGATTGCCTGCCGTTCAATCCGGTACAGCCACAGCCGTAGTAGGGACTCAAATATTTGCAGGACTATTAAGATATGATAAAGATTAGACACCAATACACGGATCAACACATTAACTACTTTATGCCCTTGAAGAAATCCTTTGCATTGCAGAACAAACAAAAAAAATGTATTATTAGATCAAATTGTTAAAGAGGGGGTAAAATGCAAAAAACTTTACCATTAAATGAAATGACTATCACTGAAAAGCTTGTTGTAATCAATCAAATCTGGGATGATCTTATGCGTAATCCGGAGAATGTTCCTTCTCCAGAGTGGCATAAAGATGTCTTATCTGCCCGTTCTGAACGTGTAAAAAGTGGTGAAGCTCATTTTAAAGACTTTGACTCCGTTAAGTCTGAATTACAGTCAGAATTTAAATGAAAATTCGAATTCTCGACGAAGCACAATCTGACTTACGTGAAGGTGCTCAATTTTATGAGCGGGAAATCTTGGTTATAAAACAGTCGCAACAAACAGCAGCCTTGAAGCCTTGAATATTTTCAAACAAAGTCCAAATGATTTTGACCTAATCGTAACCGACATGACAATGCCAAAAATGACCGGTGATAAACTATCAACTGAGCTGATTAAAATATGCTCTGATATTCCCATATCCATCACTTTGTATTTCCAAAGGCCAATTTAAAGTTTATTCCATTATTGGAAGATTAAGGATGATGGGGCCATGAATATTTTTTTCATAGTTTTGTTGACAAAAACCGAGATTCAATCATACTTGGTTATGTTGGCAAAAAACAAAGCCCTATCATATCTAAGCCATGGAGTTTTTGTATGAAAAAAAAGTTAAGCTA
>CAYWGN010000084.1:0-17884 GCA_964457495.1 uncultured Desulfobacula sp. | reverse complement strand
TGAACCTTAATTGACGGAGTCAGAGTCCGTAGTCCTGCCATTGGACGATCACCCAGCAAAATAATGATTGATTTTTATACATCAAGCCTGTTTCTTAGTCAAGAAATATCTGGGTTCAAAGTTTGTTAAAAATAAGTGAAATATGGTACATAAGACATCAGGTGTTCCGTGTTTTTCCATAATACTATATATGGGGAGGGGAAAATGGCTGTTACAGTATTGATCAAAAGAAAGGTCGCGTCTGGAAATGAAAGCCTGCTGGAAGAGTTATACCTGGAAATGAGAAGCACTGCTTTAAATCAGAAAGGCTATATCGGATCTGAAACCTTAAAGAGGTTGGATGTTGCAGGTGAACTTCTGATTATCAGTAAATGGCAGCATATTGATGACTGGTCAAAATGGCTTGTCAGCAAAGAAAGAAGAACCTATCAGGAACAGATTGATTCTCTTACCAGTGCTGAAACCAAATTTGAGATTTATACCCATTAATTCAGGTGAAATTGATTGCAGAAAAAATTTAAAGATCTGGAAAAAAGACTAATAAAACTCTCTTCTTACGCAGTGGCTTTTTCAGGTGGTGTTGACAGTTCGTTTCTTCTGGCCGTGGCCAAAAAAGTCAATCCACAAAAATTGCTTGCCATCACCGTATCATCACAGTTTGTGCCGAAAAGGGAAATTGAGTCTGCAAAGAGAATCGCTCGTTCAATTGGGGTTGAACATATCTGTCTTGATGTGGATATTCTTGAAAATCAAGATGTGGCCAGCAATACCATGGAGCGGTGTTACTATTGTAAAAAGCAAGTATTTTCACTGATAAGACAGGCTGCTGATAGCTTAAGCATTAACTCTTTGCTTCATGGGGTAAATTTAGATGATTTAAAAGACTTTCGGCCAGGCTTAAAGGCCTCAAAAGAACTTGGTTTTCTTTCACCTTTGGCAGATGAAAAATTTACCAAAGCGGATATCAGGTTGTTCTCAAAACAACTGGGGCTTGAAACCTGGGACAAGCCTTCGCAATCCTGTCTGGCAACACGGATTCCATATAATGAAATGATAAAAGTAGGGACTCTTGTTATGGTTGACAAGGCAGAAGCTTTTTTGCAGAATCTGGGATTTGCCCAGGTAAGGGTGAGATGTCATGGGAAAACAGCCAGGGTTGAAGTTGAGCCTGATGTGGTTAATACCATTTTGAAAAAAGATATCCGACAAAAAATTTCAATCGCTTTTGCAAAGATTGGATTTGAGCATACCAGCATTGATATAGATGGTTATAAAACAGGGAAGATGAATCATGGGATATCTGATGAAAAACCGCAGCCTTAAAAAGTAAAATTTAAGACTGCGGTTTTGGTTTTATAACCTGAAGGTCACACGTAAATGGTGTGGATTATCTGTTCTGTATTTCCATGGCATTAAAAAAATACCCTATTTCAAAAGCAGCCGTTTCAGGTGCATCAGAACCATGAACAACATTTTTTTCTATATTTGTTGCATAATCTTTTCTGATAGTTCCTTCTTCTGCTTCCTCAAAATTGGTGGCACCCATGAGCTTTCTGTTCCTGGCTATCACATCTTTTCCTTCAAGAACTATGACAACAATAGGTCCTGAAGTCATAAAATCAGTAAGGCTGTCAAAAAATGGACGTTCTTTATGAACGGCATAAAACCCCTGGGCCTGGGTTTTTGTCAGATGAATCATTTTCATTGCAGCTATTTTAATACCATCGGTTTCAAACCGTTTGATTACTTCGCCAATCACGTTTTTTCCAACCCCATCGGGTTTGATTATTGATAATGTTCTTTCCACAATATAAATCCTTTCAAAATATAATTAAAAATTGTCTTGAAAACTACCATAAAGCCATATTATAGTCAATGTTTATACTGGCAGACTAATTTAGATTTAGACAAAACCGTACGCAGATCTCAATGTTTTAAATATAATGAAAATTTTAAGGATTGCAGTTACAGGATCGGCAGGCTCGGGAAAGAGCCTTGTCTGTCATCGGTTTAAAACAATTGGCCTGGTTACCCTGGATTGTGATGTCATAGCAAGACAGGTTGTGGAACCGGGAATGCCGGGGTTTGAAAAGATTGTAAAAGTGTTTGGACGGGCTATAGTCCAAAAAGATGGGACCCTGGACAGAACACGGCTGCGAAATATCATTGTGGATGATGCCATACTGCGAAAAAAAATGGAGGATATTTTACATCCCCAAATTTTAAGCGAGATGGTACTCCAAATAGAAAATGCTATGTATAAGGATAAAAAGGCAGTGGCCGTTGAAGTGCCCCTGCTTTTTGAATTGGGCATGGAGAAGCAATTTGATGTCACGATTGTTGTCGCAGCCCAGGATATGGATCTTGTCAAAAGAATTTCTAAGCGGGATAAGGTGTCAAAAGAAAACGCTCAAAAGATGCTGGATCTGCAAATGGCCCAGAAAGATAAAATGGCAATGGCAGACCATGTTGTCATAAATAAGGGAACAATGGCGGAACTCTTTGAATCTGTTGATAATCTCTTTGATAAAATTCAAAAAGAATTCTTGACAACTTAATTGTTTTACTTTATTAATTTGACGTTAATATAATAAACTTCAAACATCATGTCTGTTTGTGTATCATTTTTGGCTTTCAGACTTCAAAAAGGCGCACTTCAACAATAAGCTTTAGCCTGTAAAAGATAATAACCAAAAATTTGGGAGAATGAATGAACCTTGTAAAATTGAATAAGATGAAGATTAGTGAGTTGACCAAGCTTGCTAAGGAATTAAAAATTAAAGGGATTGGCGGGCTTAAAAAGCAGGATTTAATTTTTACTTTGCTCCAGGCAAACATTGAAGAGAGCGGTCAGATTTATGGTGAAGGCACGCTGGAAATTCTCCCGGACGGTTTTGGTTTTTTAAGAGCTCCTGGTTATAATTATCTTCCCGGTCCTGATGATATTTATGTGTCTCCCTCACAAATTAGAAGGTTTAATTTGAGAACCGGAGATACCATCTCTGGTCAGGTTCGACAACCCAAAGATTCTGAACGATATTTTGCATTGCTTAAAGTTGAGGCCGTTAATTTTCAAAATCCTGAACTTGCTGCTGAAACTATTCTTTTTGATAACCTCTTGCCCCTTTATCCTGAACGTAAAATGAATCTTGAGGCTGAATCAGACAATTATGACATGCGTGTGATAGATTTGATGTGCCCCATTGGCTTTGGTCAGCGCGGTTTGATTGTATCTCCACCAAAAGCAGGCAAAACAATGCTGTTGCAGAATATAGCCAATAGCATGGTTAAAGCTCACAGCGATATCATTCCAATGATTGTCTTGATTGATGAACGTCCGGAAGAAGTGACGGATATGCAACGATCAGTAGACGCTGAAGTGGTCAGCTCAACCTTTGATGAACCGGCAGAACGACATGTTCAAGTGGCAGAGATGGTCATTGAGAAAGCTAAAAGAATAGTTGAGCAGGGCCATGATGTCGTAATTTTGCTTGACAGTATCACAAGGTTGGCAAGAGCATATAATTCAGTCATGCCGCCTTCCGGTAAAATTTTATCCGGCGGTGTGGACTCAAATGCACTTGACAGGCCCAAAAGATTTTTTGGTGCAGCAAGAAATATCGAAGATGGTGGCAGTCTTACCATTATCGCGACTGCTTTGGTTGATACGGGCAGCAGAATGGATGAAGTTATATTTGAAGAATTTAAGGGCACTGGAAATATGGAATTGGTCCTGGATAGAAAACTTGCTGATAAAAGAATTTATCCAGCCATTGATATGAACAAATCTGGAACGAGAAAAGAGGAACTGCTGCTTGATCCAATGGTTTTGAACCGGGTATGGATCTTAAGAAAATTGCTGTCAAGTTTAAATCCTGTGGACAGCATGCAGTTTTTACTTGAAAAAATGCGAGGAACAAAGGATAATAAAGAGTTTCTTGAATTGATGAATTCATAAAATTAAATGATAACCTGAAACAAGGCTTGGTAAGGAGTTTTAAAGAAAATGAAAAAAGACATACATCCAAAATACACAGAATCAACAGCTTCCTGTGCTTGCGGTGCAACATTTGAAGTCGGGTCCACAAAAGAGAATATCAAGGTGGAAATTTGTTCTAAGTGTCATCCTTTTTTTACTGGAAAGCAAAAACTGGTTGACTCTGCAGGAAGGATTGACCGTTTCAACAAGAAATATGCAGGGTTTGACGTAAGCAAACTTATTTAGTGTCTGGACGAAACAATTGGCAGGTTTGGATCGGGTACTATTTAGCACTTTCTATAATTTGTAATATAAAAGGGGTCTTAAAAAAAGAACCCCTTTTGAGTTTTTAAATTATGATAGAAAAATTAAAAGGTATTGAAGAAAGATTTATTAAGCTTGAGCAGCTTTTGAGTGATCCGGCCGTCATCTGCGATCAAAAAAAATACCAGGCGTATTTGATCGAACTTGGGGAACTCAATAAAATTGTTCCAAAGTTCAGGGAATATGAAGGACTTTTGGAGGAGTTAAAAGAGGCAAAAGAGTTTTTAAAAGATAATGATCCTGAAATAAGGGCCATGGCCAAAGAAGAGATTCCGGTTCTTGAATCAAAAACAGAAGCGAAAAAATCTCAACTCAATGTTCTTTTGATGCCAAAAGACCCCCGGGATGATAAAAATGTCATAATTGAAATCCGTGCGGGAACGGGTGGAGAAGAGGCCGGCATTTTTGCTGGAGATTTGTTCAGAATGTATTCAAGGTATACTGAATCCAAAAACTGGACCATGGAGATTATTGAAAAAAATGTTTCCAGCTCGGGCGGGTTTAAAGAGATTGTTACCTTGGTTAAGGGAAAGGGCGCATTCAGCTGTTTTAAATATGAAAGCGGCACCCATCGTGTTCAAAGGGTACCTGAAACAGAAACCCAGGGACGGGTACATACTTCTGCTGTAACAGTGGCTGTTCTTCCCGAGGCAGAAGATGTTGACATTGATATCAATCCTGCAGATCTTAGATTTGATGTGTTCAGGGCTTCAGGGCCCGGGGGGCAGTCAGTCAATACAACAGATTCTGCAGTACGGGTTACCCATCTTCCAACCGGTGTTATAGCCACGTGCCAGGATGAGAAATCTCAGCATAAAAACAAGCTTAAAGCATTGGGTGTTCTAAAGGCCCGTATCCTTGACGCCAAAGTAAGAGAAGAGGATGCAAAAAGAGCTGCCGAGAGAAAAGGCCAGGTTGGTACAGGGGACAGAAGCGGCAGGATCAGGACATATAATTACCCCCAGGGCAGAATGACAGATCATAGAATCGGTCTAACACTTTATCGGCTGGATATTATCATGGACGGTCATATCCAGGAAATCATTGATGAGCTAACAACATACAATCAGGCACAGTCTTTAAAGGAAATTGCCTAAAAAATTGAATGATTGGACAATCATTAAGATTCTTTCCTGGACAGAAGCCTATTTAAAAAATCATTC
Source organism: uncultured Desulfobacula sp. (assembly GCA_964457495.1). Classification (GTDB taxonomy): domain Bacteria; phylum Desulfobacterota; class Desulfobacteria; order Desulfobacterales; family Desulfobacteraceae; genus Desulfobacula. Next base: position 12,418 of record CAYWGN010000084.1, on the reverse strand, counting down.
CATTGACAGCCCCAGGTTGACTGCTGAAATGCTGCTTGCCCATTGCCTTGGCAAAAAACGGCTTGATCTTTATCTTCAGTATGACCGCCCCCTTCAGAGAAATGAATTATCCGATTTTAAGGTCTTAATTAAAAGAAGAATACAAAAAAATGAGCCCGTCGCCTATATCACAGGGGAAAAGGGTTTTTTTGAATCTGACTTTGAGGTGGCCCAGGGGGTTTTAATTCCCAGGCCTGACACGGAAACCCTTGTTGAACAAGCATTGAAAATAATAAATGCCTTTCAAAACCATTCCAGACCCAGGATGATTCTTGAACTGGGAACAGGTTCAGGCGCGATTATTGTTTCTCTGGCAAAGGCGATTTCACGCCATTTGTACTTTGCAAGCGATATCTCCTTGGCAGCACTTGCAATTGCAAAAAAAAATGCCGAAAAAATAACCAAAGATAAGATAAGCTTTTTTGCAGGCTCCTGGTTTTCCTCTTTAAGGGAAAATTCAAGATTTGATTTGATTGTTTCAAATCCACCCTATATACCCACGGCAGATATTCAAGAGCTGGAACCTGAAATAAAAGAATTTGAACCAATACTTGCCCTTGATGGGGGAACAGACGGGATTGATAGTTTCAGATCAATTTTAAAAAGTGCTCATAATTATCTTGTCCCGGGTGGAATACTTTTGCTTGAGATGGGGTTTGATCAAAAAGAAATGGTGCAAAGTATTTCAAGGCAGTATACAGAGTATGAATCCATCGATTTTATAAAGGATTTGGCAGGTCATAACAGGGTGGCATTAATTAAAAAAATCGGTTGATTTAAAAAAAGATTTTTGATATATAAATCAGGATTTATGTTGGATAAGAAAAACTCACATTCAGGGACTTGAAAATCAGGTGCTTTTATAAAAGTCGAATTTTAAGGATGATCTGGATGGTGGAAAAAAACCATTAATTAATTTGGAGAACAAATGGCTTACATTACAATTAGAGAACTTTTAGAAGCAGGTGTCCATTTCGGACATCAGACCAAGCGCTGGAACCCAAAGATGAAAAGATATATTTTTGGTGCAAGAAACGGGATTTATATCATTGACCTGCAGCAGACGGTTAAATTGTTCAAAAAGGCCCATGATTTTATTAAAAATGTGGCGGCCAATGGTCAGGACGTCCTTTTTGTCGGGACAAAAAAGCAGGCATCAGAAGCAATCTATGAAGAAGCAAACCGCGCTGAAGAATTTTATGTTCAAAACAGATGGCTGGGTGGCATGCTGACCAATTTCCAGACCATTAAGAATAATATCACCCGGTTTCATTTTTTAAATTCAATTGAAAATGACGGAACCCTTGAAAATTATCCAAAAAAAGAGCAGGCAAAAATGCTCAAGGAAAAAACCAAGTTGGAGTTTGCCATTGGCGGTATCAGTGATATGAAAAGATTGCCCGGCGCAATTTTTGTTGTTGATCCTAAAAATGAATCCATAGCTGTAAAAGAGGGTAAAAGATTAGGAATTCCAATTATTGCCGTTGTTGATACAAATTGTGATCCTGATAATATTGATTACGTGATTCCGGGTAATGATGATGCCATCAGATCCATTCGTCTTTTTGCTTCCCGTATGGCAGATGCCTGTATTGAGGGAAAAGGGCTTTATGAAGAAAAACAGCGTGCTGAATCTGATAAAGATGATGTAGAAGAAAAGAAAGATTTTTCCGATGAAAAAGTGTCCATTGAAGTTGTTTCCGATGGTACGGATGGCCCTGTAGTTGAAAAAATTAAAAGAAGAACAACACCAGTTGAAGAGGCAGAAGAAGCCGATTTAAGTAAAGATAAGGAGTAAAAAAAATGGTGCAAATTTCCGCAGCAATGGTAAAAGAGCTTCGTGAAGCAACAGGCTCAGGTATTATGGATTGTAAAAGGGTCCTTGCCGAAGCAGAAGGTGATATGGAACAAGCAATTGACCTTTTGAGAAAAAAAGGCTTGGCTAAAGCCGCCAAAAGAGCTGGCCGCTCAACTTCTGAAGGCGTAATTTATTCTTATATCCATACGGGTGCAAAACTGGGTGTCCTTCTTGAGGTTAACTGTGAATCTGATTTTGTCGCTAAAACAGAAAATTTTTTGCAGTTTGCAAAAAATATTGCCATGCATATTGCCGCGGCAAATCCCATGGGTCTGAACCCTGAAGATGTTGACCCGGCAGTTCTTGCAAAGGAAAAAGAGATTTTTCGGGCACAAATGCTTGAAGAAGGCAAACCCGAGAATATGATTGATAAAATTGTTGATGGTAAAGTGGAGAAATTTTATAAAGAAGTCTGCCTGATGAGTCAGCAGTATGTGAAAGACCCCCAACAGACCATTACGGATGTATTAAAAGAAACCATTAGTAAAATTGGTGAAAATATCCAGATAAAAAGATTTGCACGTTTCCATATAGGAGAATAGAATCTTGAGCAAAAAGCCGGAATTTGAACGGGTTTTAATTAAGCTGAGCGGAGAAGCCCTGATGGGAAATCAGGGCTTTGGCATCGAGCCTGAAATGATTCATTATGTTGCGGCTGAGATTGAAAAAGTTTACCGCCTTAATGTACAGATTTCCATTGTTGTAGGTGGTGGAAATATATTCAGGGGTATTGCCGGAAGTTCGGCTGGTATGGACAGAACTTCTGCCGATAATATGGGAATGCTGGCAACGGTTATAAACAGTCTGGCTATTTGTGATGCCCTGGAAAAACGTGATGTTTCAACACGGGTGCAGTCTGCCATACGTATGGACAAGATTGCAGAACCATTTATTCGTAGAAAAGCCATTCGACATCTTGAAAAAGGTCGTGTGGTTATTTTTGCCGCAGGTACGGGGAATCCCTATTTTACAACAGATACTGCGGCTGTGTTAAGGGCCCATGAAACAAGGGCCCAGATTCTTTTTAAAGCCACCCAGGTTGATGGCGTGTATGACAAAGATCCCGTGGTTCATGATGATGCTTTTATGTTTGATGAATTGTCTTATATGCAGGTCATTGAAAAACAGCTTCATGTAATGGACATGACAGCTATTTCCCTTGCAATGGAACATGATTTGCCATTGCAGGTGTTTGATCTTCATAAGGAAGATAATATTTATAAGGCTGTATTGGGCCAGGATATCGGTACTCGGATTTATAACAAATAGTTAGCCATTATTGAGGACAGATTGTTATGATAAATGAAGTGCTCCAGGAAACCAAAGAAAGAATGGGTAAATCTGAAAAAGCTTTTGAAAAAGAACTATCAAAAGTACGAACGGGCAGAGCATCCCAGGCAATACTTGATGGAGTTAAAGTCGATTATTATGGCACTCAGACATCCTTGCCGCAAATGGCAACTGTATCCATCCCGGAAAGTAGACTAATTACGGTGAAACCTTGGGATGTCAGTGTAATTAACCAGGTTGAAAAGGCGATCTTAAAAGCCAATATTGGCCTGACACCTTCCAATGATGGAAAACTGATCAGAATATCCATACCGCCTTTGACAGAAGAGAGAAGAAAAGAGATTGCAAAAACTGTGGCTAAAATCTGTGAAGATTATAAAGTGGCTATTCGAAATATCCGGAGAGATTCAAATGAAATGGTAAAAGAGCTTCAAAAGGAAGGGGATATTTCTGAGGATGACAGCTTTAAGGCTCAAAAGCAGATTCAGGAAGCCACTGATGAATATATTAAGCAGTTAGACGAAATCTTTTCTAAAAAAGAAAAGGAAATTCTTGAAGTCTAACTCAACACAAGACTTGCCCCTTGATCCTGAAACACTTCCATTTCATGTGGCCATTATCATGGATGGCAATGGAAGATGGGCTAAAAAAAGGTTAATGAACCGTGTAAAAGGGCATGAACAAGGCACACAAACCGTTCGTTCCATCGTGACAGCCGCAAGAGAGCTTGGCATAGGGATGATCACCTTATATGCATTCTCCACGGAAAACTGGGCAAGACCGAAGCTCGAAGTAAAAGCATTAATGATGCTTTTGAAAAAATTTATTATGTCTGAAAGAAAAGAGTTTTCAAGAAACCAGATTCGTGTCAATATCATCGGTCAAAAGCACAGGCTGCCCCTGGATGTTCAACGAGAGGTTGATATCACACTGGCGTTGACAGAAAACAACGACAAAATGGTTTTAAATCTGGCTTTGAGTTATGGTTCAAGAGAAGAGATCGCAAATGCTGTTAAGCAGATTGCAAAAAAAATAGAATCAAAAGAGTTTGATCCAGAGGACATTACTCAGGATCTTATTTCAGATCACCTTTACACTAGAACAATGCCTGATCCTGACTTGATTATCCGTACAAGCGGGGAGTATAGGCTGAGTAATTTTATGTTGTGGCAGGCTGCATATTCTGAAATTTATATTTGTGATACCTTGTGGCCGGATTTTTCTAAAGATGAATTTATTGAAATATTAAAAAATTATCAAAAGAGGGACCGACGGTTCGGTAAGATATCATGCAGCACTTCAAACGATGGATAACCGCACTCATACTTGCCCCCATAGTTTTATGGATTCTCATTAAGGGTAATACATTATTTTTTGCAGTACTGATCTCAGTTGTTGCCATATTTGCCATCCGCGAATACTTGAGAATTGTTTTTGGAAATGATGAAGAACCCATTTCCAATACTATAAAGCTTATTTCCTACATAGTTTCAATGGCGCTTATTATTAGTGCCTGTCTGGGATCATGGGAAATTCTGTTTTTAATCCTTGCCATGAACCTGATGGCCTTATCTATTTTTGTGTTGTATAGGTTTGCCAGCAATCATGCCATATTTGATATTATTGCAAAGCAGGTCTTAGGCGTTGTTTATATCCCGGTTTCCTTGTCTCTTCTGATTTTCATTAAACAACTTGATGGGGGAACCTTTTGGATTATCTGGCTGTTAGTTGTTATTTTTGCCAGTGATACGGGTGCCTTTTACACTGGAACCTTTTTTGGGAAAAACGCGCTTGCTCCAAACATCAGTCCCAACAAAACCATTGAAGGATCTGTGGGTGGCATAGCAGCCTCAATGGTTGCCGGATTTATTTTTTGTCAGTGTTTTTTTCATGATCTGTCTTTGTCGTTTCTTACCATACCGGGGTCTTTTCTGCTTGCCATTGCCGGACAAATTGGAGATTTGTTTGAATCTGCCATGAAACGGGCATCAAGTATTAAAGATTCAGGACGGATTCTTCCGGGGCACGGGGGAATGCTCGATAGAATAGACGGGTTGCTTCTGGCCATTCCTGTTTTGTATGTCTATCTGGTGTTTGTTTTATGAAATCCTTGTCAATACTAGGCTCAACCGGATCTATTGGCACCAGTGCTTTGGAAATTGTCAGGATGCATCCTGATCGATTTCAGATAAAGGCATTGACAGCTGCTAATAACATAGGCTGTTTTGCCAGGCAGATTGATGAATTTAAACCTGAACTGGTTGCAGTGCTGGATGAAACAAAAGCCTTGGAACTTTCCAGGGTGTTAAAAGGAAGTGGCAGGCCTGAAATTTTATTTGGTGAGGCTGGATATTGTGAAGCTGCCGCTTACCAGTCGTCAGATATGGTTCTTCTGGCCATGGTGGGTGCGGCAGGTCTAAAACCCGCCCTTTGCGCCATTGAATCAAAAAAACAGATTGCCCTTGCCAACAAGGAGACCTTGGTCATGGCCGGCGAAATAGTTATGGCCAAAGCCTTGGAAAATGGTGTTTCAATTTTGCCTGTGGACAGTGAACACAGTGCCATTTTTCAATGCCTCAAGGGAAACCAAAAAAAAGAATTGAAAACAATATTTCTGACTGCTTCAGGCGGACCGTTCAGAGAAAGGCCCTTTGACACCTTCAAAGATATTTCATTAAAGGATGCTCTTAATCACCCCACCTGGAATATGGGGCATAAAATTACAATTGATTCAGCCACATTGATGAATAAAGGTCTTGAAATTATTGAAGCAGTTCACCTGTTTGACATTACCCATGAACAAATTCAGGTGCTTGTACATCCCCAGAGTATTGTTCATTCCATGGTGGGGTATAAAGATGGAAGCATCATGGCACAAATGGGTTTGCCTGATATGAAGGGGGCGATTTCCTATGCACTGTCAGAACCTGAACGGCTTGATCTGCAAATGGATTTCCCTGATTTTACAACAATAGGTTCTCTGACATTTGAAAAACCGGACATTCAAAAATTTCCATCCCTTTTATTTGCCTTTGAGGCCTGTAAACAAAAAGGGACGCTTCCAGCTGTCATGAATGCTGCCAATGAGGTGGCTGTTTGTGCCTTCCTTGAACAGCGCATCGGTTTTTTAGATATTTTTAGACTTATTTCCAGCACAATGGAACGTCATACACGGATTGACAATCCCGATCTTTCAGTTATTATTGAAGCGGATTGTTGGGCACGCGAAAAAGCGCAATCCCAAATATAAAAGAGATTTAAAAGTGAGGTTTTATGGGTCATTCTGCTATGGCATTTATTATTGTTATCGGTATTCTTGTTTTTATCCATGAATTTGGACATTTTATTGCAGCAAGACTATGTGGAGTAGGGGTTGAGGTGTTTTCCCTGGGTTTTGGACCTAAAATTTTAAAAAAACGAATTGGGCGAACCCAGTATTGTCTGGCTGCCATACCTCTTGGCGGATATGTAAAAATGGTGGGAGAAGAACCAGGAGCCACCATTGATCCTGAGGATCTTAACTCTTCTTTTACCCATAAGTCATTGCTGCAAAAAACTATTATTGTTGCAGCAGGCCCTTTTTTTAATTTTTTCCTGGCCATTTTAATTTTTTATGTTCTTTACCAGTTTTCAGGAGTTTACCTGGTTAAACCCATTGTGGGTGAAGTAATGGAAGACTCCCCTGCCTTAGCAGCCGGAATCAATGCCGGAGATGTGATCAAAGAGATAAACCAGAACAAAATTGAATCATTTGAAGATATTTCCCGGATTGTTAGTGCAAGCCAGGGCAAACAATTGGACATTATTGTAGAGCGTGATGGACGATTTAAAGGCCTTGCTCTTTCTCCAGTTCTAAAACCCGGCAAAAATGTATTTGGAGAAGAAATTGAAAAATATGTTATTGGTATCGTTGGTGTCAAAGACTCTTTTCATAAAAGCCTTAACCCTTTTGCCGCCCTGTGGCGGTCCATTACGGATACTTATGGGCTTGTAAAGTTAACCCTGCTTTCTGTTGTGAAAATGATCAGCGGAAGCGTGTCTGCAGACAATCTGGGGGGTCCCTTGATGATTGCCCAGATGGCGGGAGAACAGGCAAAGGCAGGTATTATGAATTTTGCCTGGTTTATTGCATTGCTTTCAGTAAATCTTGGTATCATCAACCTTTTTCCGATTCCAGTGTTAGATGGCGGTCATCTGCTATTTTTTGGGATTGAAGCTGTTACAGGAAAATCGGTCAGTGACAAATTGCGTGAAAAATTGACTCAATTTGGCGCAGCAGTCCTGGTAGCTTTAATGGTTTTTGTTTTTTATAATGACATTGTAAGAATGATTAATGGTGGATAATATGATTTGCTGTATTGAGATTGCTCTTAAAAAAGAGCTGAGGGATGCAGAAGCATCTTCTCTGATAAAAAAGGCAGACTCTTATTTTGGAATTAACATTCAAGAGGCACGATGCATTAATATCGTGACCATTGAGTCGGATTTGGATCTTCATCAACTTGAAAAGATAAAAGATGAGATTCTCACCAATCCTGTGACCCAGGTTTCAAGTTTAAATCCCTTGGATATTGGATTTCACTGGTGTATCTGGGTCGGATTCAGACCAGGGGTAAAAGATAATCCCGGTGCAACTGCAATGGAAGCTGTTCAGGACCATTTGGGGAAAAGTTTTGGGCCTGATGAGGGTATATATACGTCAAAACGTTATTGCCTTAAAGGCAATGAGCTTGTCTTTGAAGATGTGGAAAAACTAGCGTCCGAGCTCTTATCAAATACGATTATTCAGCAGTTCAAAGTTTTTTCCATTAAAGAATGGGATAAGGATATTGGAGCCAATGTAAAACCTGCCAAGGTTATCCTTGACCACACTCCCTGCTTTGAGGTTGTCAGCATTGAATCAGATGAACAGCTTGCAAAAATTTCAGATGAAAGAAACCTGGCACTGAATCCAAGGGATATTCCCGTGATCCGAGAATATTTTCTGGATTCAAAGGTATTGGAATCCAGAAAAGAAGTTGGTCTTTGCCAACCCACAGATGTAGAATTGGAATATATTTCCCAGGCCAGAAGCGATCATTGTAACCATAATACCTTTCAGGGAATTTTTAGGTACAAGGATATCTCAAATAATGAGGAGTGCATTGAAAATAGCCTTTTTAAAACCTATATTCAGGAACCAACCTTAAGACTCAAAGATAAAAAAGACTGGGTGATCTCTGTATTGTGGGACAATGCAGGGGTTGGCAGGTTTGATGATGAAAATAATTATGTAGTTACAGGCGAAACCCATAACTCACCTTCTAATATGGAAGCCTATGGCGGAGCAATAACCGGTATTGTTGGTGTTTATCGTGATCCCATGGGAACAGGTCTTGGATCCAAACTGTTCATGGGCAGTTTCGGGTATTGTGTGGGAGATGTAAATTATAATGGCCCCTTAAAACCGCCGCTTCACCCAAGACGACTTCTTGATGGTGTAATAGAAGGAGTAAAGGACGGGGGAAATAAAAGTGGTGTTCCCACCACCTTTGGTCAGACTTTGTTCAACCCGGGATACATGGGCAAAAGCCTTGTATTTGTGACGGCTCTGGGGATTATGCCAAGTAAGGTCAGAGGCGAGCTCAGCCATGAGAAAAAAACATCTCCGGGTGAACTGATTATCATGAGCGGCGGCAGGGTAGGAAAAGATGGCATACATGGAGTTACCGCATCTTCGGAGAGTTATTCGGAAAATACACCGGCAGGCCATGTCCAGATCGGTGATCCCTATACACAGAAAAAAATGCATGATTTTCTCTTGATTTGCCGTGATGAAGGCCTGATCCCTTTTATTACTGACAATGGCGGTGGAGGTTTGTCCTCATCCATTGGTGAATCCGCCATGATCTCAAACGGGTGTGTGGTGTGGCTGGATAAAGTGCCCTTAAAATATGAAGGGCTTGATATGTGGGAAATCTGGATTTCAGAATCGCAGGAAAGGATGACCATTGCTGTTAAACCTGAACATCTTGACAGGTATATGGAACTTTCAGCAGAACATGAAGTTGAAAGCACCGTGATAGGAGAGTATACAGATACGGGTAAGCTGCACATCAAATATAAAGATGAAACCTGTGCCTATGTTGATATGGATTTGCTGGACAAGGGGTTTCCCTCCTGGGAATTTGATGCCATATGGCTGCCGCCTGAAACCAGAGGTCTTGCAGAACCGGTTATCAGTTCGCCTTCTGATTTCAATACATTGATACTCAAGATGCTTGAGAGACCCAATATCACTTCAAAAGAATGGATAATCCGTCAATATGATCATGAGGTCCAGGGTGGTTCAGTGATAAAACCCATGGTTGGTGTGAACCATAATATACCGTCCGACGCCAGCGTGACGCGCCCGGTCCTGACATCTCAGAAGGGCCTTGCATTCACCCAGAGTCTTTTGCCCTGGTATTCTAAAATTGATGCCTTTCATATGATGACCTGTACCATTGACGAAGCAGTGAGAAGATTGATGTCTGTTGGGGGAAATTTTGCCCATATTGGCGGGCTTGATAATTTTTGCTGGCCCAATATCCAATTTGATCCCATAAAAAATCCAGATGGGAGATTTAAAGCGGCTCAGCTCGTAAGGGCATGCAGGGCTTTGAAACTGACCTGTGAAAAATATGAAATTCCATTGTTATCCGGCAAGGACAGCATGTATGTGGATGGACATCTTGAAGGAGCGTTTGGCGAACGAATTAAAGTCTCAGCACTTGAAACCGTTCAATTTTCCGCAACCTCTGTTATTGAAGATGTATCAAAGTGCGTGTCCATGGACCCAAAGGTTGCAGGAGATCTTGTATATGTCCTGGGGGAAACAGCTAATGAACTTGGAGCTTCTGAATTTTATGAGATTTTTCATCGAATCGGACTGAATGTTCCCCATGTTGACTGTGATAAATTCAAAGTAGTGTATAAAGCTGTACAAACTGCCATTGAAAAAGGACTTGTGGCATCCTGTCATGCTATTGGAAGGGGCGGTCTTGGAGTCCATCTATCTTACATGACCATGGCCGGTGGCCTTGGTCTTGAAATCAATCTAAAAGATCTTCCAATGAATGAAAGTCGTGGCAGCCTATTAAGTGAAACTCTTTTGTTTTCAGAATCTGCAGGCAGATTCATTGTTACCATTCCCTTGGAAAACAGATCTGTTTTTGAAAAATTGTTTAAAGGGATGGCAGCAAGCTTCGTGGGGGTTGTAACAGATCTTCATGACCATTTAAAGATTTATGGCCTTAACCGGGAATCTGTGGCAGACCTCTCAATAACAGAACTTGATCAAGCATTTAATAAAACCTTTGGAGACATGATATGAAAAAGGTTAACGCACTTGTTTTAACAGGGTTTGGGTTAAATTGTGACAGTGAAACAGCCCATGCATTTGAACTTGCAGGAGCTTGTGCCCAAAAAATACATATAAACAGACTTGTTTCAGGAAAAACAAAATTGGAAGATTTTCATATCCTGGCCTTTGGCGGAGGGTTTTCCTGGGGGGATGACCATGGTGCCGGTGTGATTCAGGCATTAAAGCTTAAGAACCATATCGGTGGTGATCTCTTATCCTTTGTGAATCAGGGAAAACTTATCATTGGTATATGCAATGGGTTCCAGGCCCTGGTTAATATAGGTCTATTGCCTGGACTGGACAATGATTACACCAAAAGAAGCGTATCAGTTACTTTTAACGACTGCGGAAATTTCAGGGATCAATGGGTACATCTGGCTGCCAATAGCAACAGCCCCTGCGTGTTCACAAAGGATATAAAGATGGCAGATTATCCGGTTCGTCATGGAGAGGGGAAATTTATTGCAGAAAAAGAAATTGGTGACACTCTTTTGGCAAATAATCAAGTGGTGTTTCAATATTCGGATGCTAAAGGCATTCCTGCAAATGGAGCCTTCCCCTTAAACCCGAACGGATCTCTTTCAGATATCGCAGGTATTTGCGATCCCACAGGGAGAATTTTCGGGTTGATGCCCCATCCGGAAGGCTACAACCATTTTACAAATCATCCAGACTGGACGCGGAATACTCAAGGTCTTAAAAGAGAGGGTAAACCACTTGATCAGGACATGACCATTGGTATAAAGCTGTTTAAAAACGGAGTTGATTATATTAAAGACTCTTTTTTTTAATATCCGGTATCTTAAAATTAATAATTAGACTGAACTTGGAGATCTTGTGCTGGGAACAATTGTAAATTGCCTGACAATTATTGCAGGCAGTCTTGTTGGATTATTGTTTAGAAATGGTATCCCTGAAAAATATAATCAGACGGTGATGCAGGCCATTGGCCTTGCTGTTATTCTGATTGGGATGAAAAGTGCCCTTGGATGTAATGATCTTGTGATCATTATTGCCAGCCTGGCTTTTGGCTCTCTTATCGGTGAATGGATTGGTATTGAAAGCTACCTTGAAAGACTGGGCAATTATCTTGAAACCAAATTTTCAAAAAAATCCTCCAATTTTTCGACAGGATTTGTAACTGCCTCCCTCATGTATTGCGTTGGCTCAATGGCCATTGTAGGATCCCTTGAAAGCGGTCTTACCGGCAACCATGCCACCTTGTTTGCCAAGGCCACCCTTGATGGTATTGTTGGAATAATTTTAAGTTCATCCCTGGGCATCGGCGTTCTTTTTGCTGCAGTTCCGGTGTTATTGTATCAAGGCTCCATCACCTTGATGGCGGGGCTTTTAAAACCATTGCTGGTTCCTGCTGTCGTCACCCAGATGTCTGGTATCGGCGGCCTTTTAATTGTTGCATTGGGCTTAAATATGTTAAGAGAAAAAAAACTTAAAGTAGGGAATATGCTGCCCGCTATTTTTATTCCCCTGATCTATTTTCTCATTACGAAGTAGATGGGGTCAGGCTTCCTGACCCCCATTAAGATGTGACCCCATTAAGATGGAAAGAAAAAATCAAATGAAAAATATCACACTCTATATCATTACTGTTGTAGTCTGGGGATCAACCTGGCTTGCCATTAAATATCAATTAGGTTCTGTAGACCCCATGGTATCTGTTGTTTATCGGTTTGGACTTGCAGCAGCACTGCTCATGTTTTTTTGTTATGTAAGAGGTCTGAATCTTAAGTTTTCTTTAAAAGAACATTTGTTTATGGCGCTTTTGGGAATCTTGTTGTTTTCTGTTAACTACTGGCTTGTCTATGTGGCGGAGTTATATCTGACAA
>CAYWGN010000083.1:0-18005 GCA_964457495.1 uncultured Desulfobacula sp. | reverse complement strand
TTAAAATTCCAAGACCAAATTCCGTCAGCAGTCGCATCTAAAGTTAATTGAAGTTCTCTTTCATTCTCACGAAGTTCTTTCTCTGCCTGTTTACGTTCGGTGATATCGGAAAAAGAGATCGCTACAGCGTATGGTTTCTTATTGTTTTCTTTCAAGAGAGGATTTGTATTAACAGAAATCCAGCGCAGATCACCGGAGGGTTGATATATGCCCATAATTTCATTTATGCACGCCTTCCCGGTACGTAAAGTTCTCATGGACGGATGATCTTTACCATCAAATTTGGAACCATCTTCGTAAATAGTTGGCCAATCTTTCCCATCCGATGTTTGGCCAATGACATCTTTCGCGAGAATCCCGAATATATTTTCTGCACCTTTATTCCACGTCAAAATCTCACCGGATTGTGCTTGTAGGATAACCCCCTCATTAATGGCTTCCGTTACTGAGCGATGTCGTTCTTCACGTTCTCTTAATTCTTTTTCTGCTTTATTTGCCAAGAAATTCAATATAACAAGAACAAAGCCAATTATTATAAAAATAAGAGTAAACACATAACTGGCTGCCTTGAAGGTAGTTGTATGAATTCTGTCCGAAATGGCATCTGAATCACTAAAATGGATGATCTTCCAACCGGGAATTTCTTTAATAGGGCTCAATAATAAATTATAATTTCGGTCAGACCGATCAATTATTTTTTCTTTGGTTATTTTTTTAAATCCTGCCCAGGGCCATGGACCTTTTCCAAATTGTTTTGATGCAGCAATCTGTTTAACCTTGTTCTCGTCTAACTGCCAAATTGTATTGAACAACAGATCTTCACGGTCTGAAATAAAAACAACTCCAACTTCGTTTGAAATAACGATGATATCATCATGTGCAACATCTGTGGGGTAATACATAAAAAGAATATCGCTTTCTATTTTATCAGCATCCTCTTTAATTACAGCCACACCAACTATGGACCCTGAATCAGGCGCATATACTGGTTTGCTGAAGTAAATGCCGCGCTGGCCTGAGGTCACTCCATAAGCCAAATAAACGGAAGAATTGCCTTGCATTGACTCTTTATAATAGGGCCTGAAAGAATAATTATTTCCTAAAAAACTGTCACTGTCGTTACGATTGCTGGATGCGATGGCAATGCCATCCCTGTTTAGAAGATAACATACACTCGTTTCCAGCGAAGAATTAAAAAGATCCAGAATTTGATTTGCTTGAACCCGATTGGTTTCGGAATCATCTTTCAAGGACAAGACTATCTCTTCATGACGACTTAATGTTAAGATGATTTTATTGTAACGTGAAATCAATTGAGAAATTGAACCATTAATGTTTTTTATATGCGTTTCAGATACGATTTTATCTTCGTTTAAAGCTGCGGTCTTCATAGCATTATAATATATAAACAGACCTGCCAGCACAGTTGAAATCGTAAGCAATGTAAATGCCCACATTATCGTTTTAAGCTTCATCTTTTTTTCCCATAACTGTTCGGGGTGTGTTTACATACAAAATTTTTATAAAATGCAACAATTCGATTTGTGAAAATATGTTACATCAAAACCTTATACATTGCAAAAAATTATAGATAATTAAGGCTAATTTACTCGTGATTATATATGGTATAATTAACCAGGAGTCAAATTCCCCAATATACCGAGCACTTCATCCACCAGTTCTTACCTTTAAAATATTTCCAAAATACCATATCTGGTATGGATAAATTTTTCAACTTCAGGTTTTAATTAAATTATATGGGATAACCTGAAATCAAATAAAAAAAGCCTGCTGTAAATTTTATTGGAGATAAAGTACCTCCTCTTATTAAAATTTTTACACCGAAAATCACATTAATATATATTGTTGGTCAAAGCAAATAAATTTCAAAATATAATTCATTAGAAGAAAAAACTGGCAATATAATTGGAGACAAAATTGACTGGCCTTTGAATTTCTTACCCCATTCAAAACTAATGGATATCGTTAAAATTTTGACTACCAAAAAGTTATAAATACTTGCAACAATTCATAACTTTTCCAATATTCAACCATTCAAATAGTATCCTTAAGCTCAAGTTATTAAACGCACCTGATAGTCGGAAAGATCTCTGCGTAAAACTTTTATCATGGACACAAATTAAAAATTACTTTTCAAGACCAGACTAGTGGCTATTTAAGCACGGTTTTCAATGTTAAATAAACACCCCGGACTATCCCTGTTAGCCCTCTTTTTTTATATGAAAGAGTTTGCAAATACCATCATTTCAGTATCTTACAAATGGTCAAACCTTTCATGTTTTGTTGTGGCCAATCTTGCTCCGGCCATGCCGGTTATTCAAAAACAATCAACCACAATATATTGTACCTTGTATTTTTTCATTCCAAGGTGCGACATTAAATTTAATTGAAAAATCATCAAGCAAATCCTACTTCGAAAATGTTTACATAGGTGCATTATTACAGCTTTTGAAATGATTTTGACTGTGGAAGTAGAGTTTCAATAAGTCAAAGAAACAGGGAGCCGGTGAGACCTCAGAAAATGTTTTTCAAAATCGGTTAAACACCCATCTATTTTTTCCCATTCCCTTAACTATCCCCATAAATACCAGATATAATTAATATAGCTCATAAATTAATAACACTGTTTTTTGAGTTTAAACTAAACATAAGTTATTGAATTTATTATATTTTTTTCTTGTACAAGTGCACAAAACCGGTTATACACAAAACTGCAAATGCACAGAGCTGCAAAGCCGAATTTGCACAAAAAATATAAACAGGGAGAACAAAAATCTAATGAAAGGAGACAAAATGATTACAATCGCAATTGCAAACCAAAAAGGCGGAGTCGGTAAAACAACGCTATCATTTAACCTGGCGCATACATTCGCTGCAAAGCGTGGTATCAAAGTGCTTGCCATCGATAACGATCCGCAAGGAAACTTGACATCCAGTTTCCTGGAAAACTCCGCAAACGACCTCACAGCAATGACACTTGATGCCTATGATGGAAATGAAATAAGGCCACAGGTCTTGAATGGCAAAGGCAACCTTGCACTGCTTGGAGCTAATACAAGCCTTGCAACCGTTGCCGACAGAAACTTCATGGAAACCATTTTTAAACTGCGTGAATACCTTGAATCAATCAAAGATCAGTATGACTACTGCATTATCGACTGCCTACCGGGATTCGGACTCCCATACCTTGCTGCACTTAATGCAGCTGATTTTGTGTTAATCCCTGTTAAACTTGCTAAATATTCACTCGCAGGCATGAATGAACTCTTTAAAATCATGGCTGAAGTTAAAAAAAACTATAATCCATCCATTGATGTGCTCGGTATCGTGATCAACCAATTTGACGGCAGAAAGCTGGTCATGGAAAGGGACATGGAAGAATCATTGCGTGAGATCTACGGCAAAAAAGTTCTGAAAACCAAGATCAATAAGCGTGTCAAAATTGAAGAATCACCGGCATTCCAACAATCAATCATTAAATATGACCCGAAAGGTAACAGTGCTAAAGAATTCAAAGCCCTGACTAATGAGCTCATGGGGAGACTGAAAAATGGCAAATAAGAAAAAATCATTCAAAAAAGTAGGTGCCAATATCCTCCAAGATGGACCTCAAAGCATGACTGACTTCATTAATGATTCACAGGTTAAGAAAACACAGAAATCAAAACCTGATGCACAGATGCACAAAACCGGTTCTGTGCAAAATAAATCAGACTCACAAGATCTCTCAGGGATGCTGAATGTCTCCACTCCTGAAGACCTGCCAGATGTCAGACTGCATGTGTTCATCCGAGGATACCTTGAAAAGAAACTTCTTAATGAGGTCAACCGCCGAAAGCAAGATCCAACCATCGATAGGAAAAATGCTAATAAAAGAACTGTTGTTGAAGAGGCTCTGAAAAAATTCCTATGAATATGTCAATTCTTGCTTTGCATAACAAACTCAATCACAAAAGGCTCAATATGACTGTTGAGCCTTTTGTATTCTACAGCCCATAAATCTTTAAATATATCTTATGTTATCATCAGATAACATGGCAAAAGAACTAAAAGACAAACTTGTCCGTGAAGTGGATGACGACATTTGGACCCGCTTCACTGGATGGTGCAAAATGAATAAAGTAAAGTCCGGACATAAGCTTACAGAGATCCTCAAAAAGTTCCTCAAATCAAATTAACCAAAATCCCCCGCCCAATAAATAATTCAAAAAATGTGCAAAGCAAAAAAATATCATAAAACAAACAATACTCGAATAGATAACTGTATGAGACCTTTCATTAAGAACCTCTCAGAAATCTACAAGAAAAATTATAAAATCCTTGCTTGTTGTTGCGGCCATAAAAAATATCCAATGACAGTTGTTGCAAAAGGTCCGGATGGGAGAATCTTTGAAATGATCAGTGATAAAGATATCCCACGGAAACGGAATTTTTACAAAAGAGATGCACAAGGGTATTATTACATCCCTGAAGTAAGCACACCATAATCCTCCCGCTAAATATTATCCATCAATCACAAATCATGCGTAACGTGATTAAAATAGGTGAACTCTATGGAAGAAAAAAAGATGAGTTTTGAAGAATTAAAAAAAGAATTGATTAATTACAAATGCAAAGATGAATACAGGCAAGCAAGTATAGTAATATTAAGAGATATTTTTAAATCCAAAGCGTGACCGAGAATGAAATGCGTTGTTTGTGGAAAGGATATTGAGAATGGAGACCTAATCTACCAATTACGCCTTGGTAGTATAGAGACTGACAACGATAACTGTACAGGGTTTGATGAAGGCAGTTATCTCACAGACCAATATATTCACTTTGGTTGCCTCAAAAGCAATAGATCAATAATAAATGAATACCGAAAAGAAATATCAAGTCCACATACTGATCAATCATCTCTAAACTTTAAACGCCAAATCTCATTTATCCATGCCAACATCAAAGAAAAATATGTTTCAAAATGATCCCAAAGCAAATCCAATCACAACTAACCCCGGAAAAGATCCAGGAGATTGATTTGCGGGCAATGGGTAACTTGATCTTAAACCGAACAATCACCCTGAGCCATGCCGTCAACGATGAACTACTCGAACCAATATCCCAGTGGCTCGATGATCCGCACTTCATGGACAAATACGCAATCACAATCGAATCCGATGCACCGAGCTGGGCGGAATACAAGAAAAGGCAACGGCAATGGACAGAGCAGCAAAAAGCCCTTGCAGCCGAACGTCTGCGACTCTACTGGCAGGAGATCCAAAGAAAACGCCGTTTCCAAAAAGACATCAAAAATATCCTCGGCAATGCACAGAGCTGCAAATGCACAGACGCACACGACTGCAATTGCACAGATGCACAGATGCACAAGACCGATTCCCACTCAGCCAACACCCAATCAATATTATCAATCCTGGCACCATTCAGCCCAAAGGAAAAACACCGGGCAGAAACAAAGCGGGAATTCAACCAAACCCTAAATACGCACCTCTCAAATCTCCTCCCCTGGCGACTCCTAATCGCAGATCAACTAAGTGGCCAGGACCAGACCTCCCTCAACGACCTCATCCCAATAATCAAATCCAATCCAAAAGCAGATAAAATCTCAAAATTCCAACATCTCCTACAGATGGATAAGGATGGTGACATCACCTTGGAACAAGACACCCCATCCGCCGACATCCAAATAATCCCCACCACCAACAATCTAATCCAAGACTCAGAAATCATAATCAAAGATCAGGCCGGAAGATCTTATGAATTCGACTGGCAAACACTCAGCGATGCCCAAAGAAACAAGGTCATCGCTGATGCAATTGAAAGAAGAATTATATGTAAAACAGAATGAACCCCAACCAATCCAAATTCATCGAAGCTCTGGAAATTAAACTCAAGGAGATAAACGACCCGAACCCGGATATCATCACGCATGAGGGCTATCAATACAGCCTGCGCCATGTCAAGAAATACAAACGCAAACTGATATGGATCACATTTACACCATACGGCTCAGACACAAGAATCAAAGCTGAAATTATGCGAAAGGCAGGCATCAACATAAATGATGCATACAAAGAGAAACTCCTCAAATGCCGAAAAAAACACGGTATAGAAAGCCCGCTGGATAAAGATAATCGAATCCTGGCCCGATGGTTTAAACAATACTGGGATTCATACTGGAATGATAAAGCCAAAGCAATCGAAACGCTCAAAGATCCGCAAGAACGATTCACAAAATCAAATGAAACCATCGCTGAACCAATCCGTCGAATGATGGACCTCCCTGATCCAGATCCTGGAATAAATCCAGAGCCGGAACCCGAATCAAAATCATACACTGAAGAACTAATGGAGGTTGATTAAAATGAAGGACTTTGAGTTGAATCCAATAACCTAAGCATCATAATCACATTGCTGATAATAGGGATTATATGGCTCAAACAGCATGGATACATCCCATAGGCTCCTTGAAAGCCAAATCCACCATTTTCAGCAATTTTGGTATCCCAAATAAAACTCTCTAAGTGTACATACGCCACAGGCGTACACTTCACCCATAAAACCCTACCGTCGATAGGCCCTCAAACGCACATCAAAAAATATCAATCTGCCCATCAATCTGGGGTGCTGAACCACGAAATTCCTGAAATGCCCCTTTTCGGAAATAAACGAGTTGGATGGATCAGGCATGATGACTTTTGGACATTTCCAAGATTTGGACACATGAATAAAACAGGTAATTTAACATGAAAAAGCAGAATAAAACTAATCAATGGGGAATATATGTACTTTTATTCCTTATGTGGGCTACACTCGCTCCCGTTTATATAAGGAAAGAATCTACAAAATACAAAATTGATGAGGCTATAAGATTCAAATTAAGACTCCTCTCACCATTCGGTTTGGTATGGATCATTGTGATCTTCTTCTTCCATGGAATTGAAGGGGTAAGAGGACTTCTTGGAGTGGATGAAGCTGAAACAATGTATATCAATTTCAGGTATAAAAAGAACAGTTTATGATGTATAATGACAGATCCAAAAAATCCAAGAATTGAGCTGAATCCCAGTAAAACCCACCGTCTGGATTTTGATAGCTTTGTTACAATGAACCTGCCAGGCAAACGTGCTGACAATCTACGCTTTGCCTTCAAATTAATCTGGCTTGCACACAGAATCCACCCGCAACATCGGGAAAAAGGCCTACGCCCGGCACATTACTGGAACCTGAAATTGGAAATCGAGGAGCGCCTATCCAAGGAAAGAAATGAAGATGTGGAGCTACAGATTACCAAACCTACAATGGAAAAAGCTCTTCGGTTGATGCGTAAAGCTGGATATCTGAGATATGCACCGCTTGATGATCGATGGTATTTCTCTGGCAAAGCAGCCGGTACCCTGCGTAAGCTTGCAAAAAAAATTGAAAAATACCAGAAAACATCCATGGACAAGAATGAGACCGACCACCTGATCCATGATTTCTGTTTTGGATTGTGATTATCGAATTTGAAATATCATTTGATAATCAACTTTGCTTTTGATAGCAATATCATAGTCAATTCATATTCTGAATAAAGGGGAATCAGGAATGCCCAGCATATATCCAAAATCCACAAAAAAACTTTTCGAGGTATTCATCAACGAATTCACTCCCCCTCCACCAGAAGGTTTGGGCCTTATAGAGCGAAACCCACTTGCAGATGGAGGTTTTTTTAAAAGGCGAGAAATTCTTTCTTGGTTCCAGGAAAACTATCCTAAACTCAAAACGGGAACAATCACTGCCCACCTTAGTCTGATGTCAACAAATGCACCCAGTAGAGTCCACCATACTCTACGCCCGAATGGGGCCGATGACCTTTTATTCCAGATTGACCGCTCGAACTTCCGGCTCTATGTAAAAGAATCAGATCCACCGCCAATCTATAAACAAGACGAGGATAAAGAAACTGCTGAAGACTCTGATGAGATTGAAAACGACTCAACCGAAATTCATGAATTTGCCTATGAGAAAGATCTCAAGAATTTCCTGGTAAAAAACCTTCATGTCATAAACCCATCCCTTACCCTGTACGAGGACGGAGATATTAAAGGGATAGAATTCCCTGTCGGAGGGAGATACATTGACATCCTGGCAGTTGAAAACGACCAGAATCTTGTTGTAATAGAGCTCAAAGTCTCAAAAGGATATGACCGGACCGACCGTCGGGCAACTCCTCAGATATATGGCATGGGTTGAGAAAAACCTTGCTGACCCTGATCAAACAGTCAAAGGAATGATCATTGCCCGAAGCATCTCTCAAGATCTGCGTTTGGCAACCTCAAGAATCAAAGACGTTGAACTCTATGAATATGAACTCTCGATTTCCCTAAAGCAAATCAGCGGTTAAAAAACATAGATTAGAATGGTCAAAAATTTGATTTGGGCTTATACCGGAATTCATTTTCCTTTGATGTACTGAATTATCCTATCAAAATTTTCCCTGATTTTTAATTCGGCCTCTTCATCTGTAGTATTCCAAACTTTTTTCAGATAAGAAATCACAAGATTAACATCTTTTGGTTGTGCTGGATTACCTTTAATTTTAACATATGGACCATCAGTTTCCGTTAGAACTCGCTCGGATGGAATCCTCTCGATGATCTTTTGACCGTTTTTTGATTTTATCATTGCAGGGTTGATTGAAAAAAAGTGACCGGCACCCAATACTTTATCGATCAGCGTGAGTGGGCCGCTGTACCAATGAAAAACAGCCTTTTCAATCTTATGATCAGTGAGAATATCATAGAGGCTCTTTTCAGCCCTTCGTGAATGTAAACTAATAAACCGTGGCCGATCATTTACTATCTCGAATATTTTAACGAGAACGTCTATCTGTTTTTGCCTAAGCGAGGTATTTTTTACAGAAAAATCTAATCCGATCTCTCCTATGTATGACGTTTTAGTCGCAAGGGAACGAAACAGATCTTCATCGAATGTATTTTTACCCACAAGCATGGGGTGATGGCCAAGCGCGAGCCGTATGAATTTAAAATTTAGCAAATGAGGATAACCTAATTTGAAATGTTCCGGGAGGCTGGTCACGGCTATTGTGACAATACCGCTGTTCTCAGCATTTTGAGCCACAACAGGTGGTTTATTAAATTGGTCTATGTGGCAATGAACGTCTATCATCAATTATTACCTTTTAATCCATGCTTTACGCAAAACATTATCTGTTGCTTTTTCACGCAATAAGGTGCGAATTTCCTCCAAAGCTCTGAAAACCACACCTCCATAATCCGGCAATTTTAAAATATCGAGATTACCGTTTGCCAAAAGCAAATCAGAGATTTCTTTCTTTGTAGGGTTTTTCGACATTAAAGAGACATAAGCCCTAAAATCATCTACCAATCCTCCACTCGAATCCAAATCAACTTCATCATTACATATATCTCGTCCATAAACCTCAGTATCAAACCCCACTTTATGGAGAGCAGCTCTTCTATAAATACATGGCATACACCTACCACACTGTTTTGCAGTTCGCCTTATCCAGGTCCTTTTGTGACCGCGTTTAGCACATGAAACGGATAGTTGTGCAATTTGTTGTAATAATGTTTGATTAAGACACTGCTCAACACATTCCCCTTTTGTTTTTAACCCAAGAGAATTTGTAATCCTATTCTCAAAGCCTATATTATTTAATACTTGATCAATACTTTTCAAAAGGAATGGATGCGCAGTCCTCGTGCTACAAGAACCTCGCCGTGAAGGCGTTAGCGGCACATTTAATGCAATATTTCCATTCTCTGGAATAATCATATCGATATTGTCACCCACTAATGAAGCTGTATAGATTCCTAATCCAATAAATATTATTGATCGGCTTCGAAATGTAACTTCACCGCCGGAAGGTGTTTGTCCGACTCTAACCTGAACAAAACTAATTCGATTCTTATAATATTTTTTTAGTTCCTTAATTAATCCATCCTGATCTGATTTTGGACCTGCAACACCTGGA
This sequence comes from uncultured Desulfobacula sp., assembly GCA_964457495.1. Lineage (GTDB taxonomy): Bacteria > Desulfobacterota > Desulfobacteria > Desulfobacterales > Desulfobacteraceae > Desulfobacula. The sequence continues at coordinate 7,984 of CAYWGN010000083.1, read as the reverse complement.
TCATAGTGGCTTACTAATTTTATATTCTTTTCTGGATTTTTCTCTAACCAGTCAATTATCCCAATCAATGAGTCAAGACCTCCAGAAAAGAGACTTATGGCACCTGGAGTTGTTTCTTCCTTAAAAAGTCTATATCGAATCTTTTTGGGTCGAATTAAACTGCAATCCAATTTCCTAAATGATATTTGCCATAAATCACCAGTAAGAAAAGATATGGCATCATTAAACCCCTTGGCATTTTTGTTCCATATATCAGGGTCTGATACAGGTATTTCAACCTGTATTTGGCGAGTCCAGTTATCAATAGACAAAGATCTGGATACTAATTTATCTATGCAGTAAATAACAGCGGATATAAAAAGGAAATCAATAGAACAGTCACTGGGTTCATCACATTTATCAAGTAATGTAGAAAAATCTATATCAATTGAAGATGAAAGCCCGGCTGAAGTACAGTTAAGTTTTACTGCAGCGAATTCACTCTTTGTTGCTTCTTGTGGATCTACAGAAACATTGATAATCATGTTAGCCTCCAAAAATTTCAAAGGTATCTTGTAAGATAGTATCAGTGATACTTTGTCCTTCAGATCCTTCCCAATCAACCTGACTTAAATTTCTTTCAGATGCTTTAAGAGCTAAAGAAGATTTTATTGTATCGAAAATACTGTTTAAATATGAATCAGCATTTGTCCTTCCGACCCTATTCACCAAACGCTCATAAAAAACCCTGCAAAACTGTTCATAGAGGTAATAACCAAAAAAATTGTTTAATAGGCCTTCAAGAGTTTTTCCAACCATGACCTCTTCTAAAACATCCTCTACCTGTTCAGGAGTTTCCAGATCACCAAGAAGCTCATCCATTACCTTCGATAGAGCATTCCTGGCATCTGAATCATTAATCGTGCTTGCCGGGCCGCCAAGCTTATCAACAAGTGCAGGTATTATTTCGCCTGCTGGTTTTCCAACAAATTCAGAGAGTCCATAAGAGTTAAGTGCTTGCTGAAGACCACCAGAACCAACAGTGGAAACAAAGCCTGCAATCCTTTGCGCAGTGTTTTGAGCAGATCTACCTACACCTATTGCTCCGCCACCTCTGGAAATATTACGTGCTCCTCCACTTGTTTGGATGAATCCACGCAACGCATCATTTGCAACTGTTGATGATGCCGAACCATTTCTTGCAGCTCGCGTCACCTGACCTTTTAGATTGCCCCAATCAGGAGTGGTCGGAGCTTTGTATCCAGTTGATGTGCCCATAACTCTACTTATCCTTTTTTGGAATTTGCAGTGCCTTTTCTAAAGCTGTTTTTATCTTTGATTTCTTTGATGTCAATCGTTTTATAACATCATCAAAATGAGACTTCATATCAGGTTTGTCTTTAAATAGCCCTGCCATGTCAAAAGCAATTGCTGGTGGAATAGACTCAATAGGCGCTTTCAAAAGTGCATTTAAATATGATTCAACACTACCTGAAACATTCTCATTGATTAATTTTATAAAAGCATCATAACCAACTTTCTCATCTGGATGACGTTTGATATATGTTTCCAATAGATCAAGGAATGATACTCTTTCTTCTTCTTTGAAGGACTGTACAGTTCCGATCGCCTTATTTACGACAGAATTATTGTTAGAAATGATATCGGAAAATGCCAAACGAACAACCGGTGAAATCAAGGCTGTTGCTGAAAGTGTTGACTCTAATCGATCTCTTGCTATCCAAAAATAATCACGCAGATCAATGTCTGATAATTGTGGCTCCATCGCCAACCACCGTTTAACTGATTTTGTGTCCCACCTTACCTCTGGAATCTTTACACTTTCAGCCTTTCCGTTATCGTCAGTAATTTTAGAAACAAGATTTTCCCAATTCTCTATTTCCTTTGGAAAACCATCTTGAGTTTGTTGCCAATCAAACAAATCTCGAAATTCTTTTGAATGGGCATATTCTAAAATCATTAGTTTGACAAGGACATCATCCCTGATATTGCTTAACTTAGCTACCTTTGCAAGCTTCTTTCTTAAAACAAATGCGTTGAGGAATCTTTTAATCTGACGCGGGTTTCCTTTCAGACCTTCTGTGATGAGGGGAGATGCTTGAGATGAAAACGTTAAACTCAGAGATAACTCACTCGGTAAATTGTCACTGCCAATTGCCTTCTCCACATCAGCGTATCCAAATACAGAATATCGATTTTCCTCTCTATCCTCCTTGCAACACACGACACACTTCTCAAAATGATCAGAGCCAAGCATCTTCTGGCAAAAAAGGAGGGTCATGTAGGTTTCAACTTCAGCTGGTGATAAACGTGGGAGACGATAAGGAATTTGAATCAATTTTTCAAGGTAATCAGTAATTAAACTGTCAGGAGCCTCGCTATCCTCTTGTCCACGCATTTGATCTGGAGAGTAGGTAACTGCTATTGCATGCCTCACAATTCGAGGATCAGCACCAATCACAAAAGCGGTATTGTCAACATTCAAGAACAACTTGATTGCTTCAAGATTCTCAATAATTCTTTGAGGTGTGCATCGATCAAGGTCATCAACCATTATAACAAGTCCCTCAATATCACTATCCCGAAGCATTTTAGCGAACCGTTCACGAAATGTTCTTACATCCAATGGGCTTGCTGGAGTTTTATCCGATTTGATTAATTGTTCCCAATTAACTTTATTTGTGCCGGTTGATTTTCCATCTTCAGTTTTTGTACCATCCTCAGGTTCTTCGCTGTTCCCAACACCCATAAGACCCGCTGCAGATTTCATCAGGGAAGGAACAACTGTGGCTCCACCTGAAATGTATGCGGCAATAGCTGGCAGCGCCACTTCTTTAAAACCAAGGCTTGCAGCACGCATCCAATTAACAGACTTCATCAGAGAAACTACATTATCGCGAATTTTTGGTCCAAATCTCTTATGTTCACCTAATTGAAGCAACACTGAACTTATGATTGCTGACTTCGCATCATCATATCCCTCAAAAAGCCATCCATTAAAATAAAGGCAAGCAACATTTTCATATTTTGCCTTTTCTTCTGGATCAGTGTAACTACTTGGATCTAAATCAATTTCAAGCATCTTCATTATGCTTGTCTTTCCACCGCCCCAATCTCCGAACACGCCAATTGTCACTGGCAATAATTCAGGATTGGTAACCACTGACTTTATTAAGTCAGCATGGACTTTGAACCCTAAAAGATCTAAAGTTGTTTCATTATCTGACCACATAAATAACTCCTACTATAAGTTTTATGGCTGATTTCTTCTCCATTATCTGACAATTAAGAAAGTCATTTTCATAAAACAACTTTCTCAAGCCTTTCCTTTCTTTTCTCCCAATCAGGCATAAGCTTTGAGAGCAGCTTGTAAAATTCAGCCCCGTGCTGACTAACTTTCAAATGACACAATTCATGCACGATTACATAATCAATGCAATGTACAGGAGCCTTAGCAAGCTCTGTGTTGAGCATTACTTTGCCCGATGGTGTACAACTCCCCCAACGTTTTTGCATACGGCGATAATGAACTTCAGGAAAGGGGATACCAACCCTGCGGACCATTGAATAACAATTTTCGAGTCTCTTTTTTAACATCGCTTTTGCATGATCCTTATACCAACTGAGCATAAGGCCTTTTACACGTTCAAAAGCTGAAACAACCTTTGTATGCACCCAAAAATACCGGCCTTTCAATTTGACTTGTTCTTTAGCCCCTTCAACGATCTTCAGGCGGTATTGACGGCCAAGGTATAAATGAGTCTCTCCACTTACATACCTTCTTTCTGGTGGTAATGGCGTAAATTGGTCGAAATAATCTATCTGCCGCAATATCCAATCAGCACGTTTCCGTACACGTTTCAATTTGCGTAATGTTTTAATTTTTTTGAATTGATCATCAAATTGTTGTATCAGATAGCCTCTTAAATTTGTTCCCTTGGCATTTAAATATATTGCTGGATTTGCCCCTTTATCAATTAATTGATCCCGCAAAAAAACAATTCCATAAGGCTTTAATTTAATATTTCTTTTAGGGATATCTGATACCAAATTTTTAATTTGATTGAGAGGTGTTTCAGTGAAGCAGACAGTTTTAAAATAATTTTGCAGTTGACTACTTATATCCATTTTCCGGAGCTTTGGACTAAATAGGCAGTGATAATTTCTGGCTTCAATTATTTTTCTTTGGAGAATATTTAACAGATTTTCAAGTGCTGACATATCGTCATAATCTCTTGTTAAATGAATCAAATATCTCGAAAGATCTGAACGTTTATCAATCATTTTTTATTCCTGTTTGCAGCAGCGTCCATCTAATACAAACTGCAACAACTCCACGGGAGTTTCCTTGAAAAATGAAATTTTAAAATAACGCTTTCCAACCAAGAATGCCTCTATTTGTTTTTTATCCGCTTTTTTTGTCGTTAATGTTATCCACGCTTACGTTTATTGCTAAGCTCTTGCTCAAAATCCTTAATTGTTTTTATATCAGTATCAATTTCCTCAATCAAAGGCATGCTACTATAAACACCAGGAGCCGTATCATGTCCTTTGAAAAGTGCACTGCATTTTCCCATTGCTGAATCAATTAGTTCAATATCATCATCTGTTATATCTTTAAGTTTTTTCAATCTGGTTGTTTGGACACCTCGCCCAAATCTTTCGACAACTTTATTAAGCAACTTCTCTTCAACCAATCTCTCCCAGGCTTCTCTAAGATATCCATAAAATGAGCCTGCTAATTGATCATATTCTGTTTCTGTTCCCTCTTGGTCAACTTTTCTGAGTTCTCGACATAAGACCTTTAAATACTTGATGCGTTTTGCTGTCGTTAAAGCATCCCATGGTGGTGCACTTCTCACAATGCCTGTCACACTTCTACCACGATCAAGACTGACAACATTAATCTTTGAACTATCAACAGTTTCAGACGATTCCAATAAAAGTTTTAGAAAAACAATATCATGTGTGAAAACAATCACTTGCCTTTCAAGTGATTCCATAACTAAACGAGAGGCAATTTTTGTTCTCCATTTATGATCCAGCGAGTTGACAGGATCATCAAAGACCACACAAGACATTCTTGCATCAGCTTTTAGTTCAGCAAATACACTTGCGAGTGCTAAACATTTTTGTTCACCTTCACTTGCAATGGTATGTAATTTTGTCGATCCTACATCATTTAATTTTAGTTTGAACAATTGGGCACCACTACTGCCACGTGTATTTGCCTTGACCTCGTAATAATTAAAACCCATTTGTTGTAATTCGGTTTTAAAATAGTCTTTAAGTGAACTTGTCAAGTACACGTTACTTATTTCTGTACTCTTCTGTGTAATCAAACGTGGATTCGTTTGGTTTTTAATCTTACCATATGCCAAATATGCTTTTTGACGTTTTACTTCGGCTTCAATCTGAAGTTTCCCATCAGTGAGAGCTTTTTTTGCCTTCAACTCTTTTTCTAATGCCATTTTTGCATTATATTGTTTCTCTACTTCTTTATCGTCCTTTAAAGCTTCTACCTGTTTTTCAATATTCTCTATATGTTTTTTGATGTTATCAACTATAGATCTGTCATATTTCGGGGCAGCCTCGATTTCGGACTCTTCCACATTATGAGTAAGCAATAACGATTGACGTTTTGAGAATTGATCTAAAAATTCTTGTATTGAATCTTTTATCTTCGGTAAATTCTCTTCTAATTCTTCAATAACAGCCTTGTATGGCTCAAGTACCAAAAAAACGTTTTTAATTACTAATAACTTTTGTTTCAGTTTATTTTCTGCGGTCTTATGATCTTTTTGAGTTGCATCTTTTATATATTCCTCAAATTTTGTCATCCTAACCGAAGCTTTATCAGAAACATCTTGCAAACAAAGAGGACAATAATCACCGGCAACAGTTGGAAAGGCCTTTTCATCATTTGTTGTTTTAATAAAATTAGAGGCCGCATCCCATAATACTTTCCATGATTTTGAACCGATACCATCTAAAGGCAATTCTGAAAACACTTTCTCTCTTGCTATTTCGGCAGCATCGAATTTAGTTTTTAAGTCTGACTTCAAATCCATGACTGCTTTTTCTTCGTCATTGGTTATAGCTGATGCAGCTTCTTCAAGAGAATTCAAGAGAGGCTTTAAGGATGTTATCTTTCTCTCAAGTTTCTTTCTGATTTCAGCTGCAGTTTTTGTTCGTAATCCTAAAAGCTCTCGTTGTGTTTTTTCAAACGTTAGAATTTCATCACTGGTTATGCAGTTCGATTCAAGCTGAATGGAAGTGGTTGATGTACTTATACTTTTTAGGAATTTCCCTGCAATAGTATTTTCATCAATAATAGGCAATTTTTTTGGTAAAGAGTATTCTGCAATCTTTGGCTCAACCTGAGTCTTAATATACTTACACACTTTAATAAGCTCATCTAACAAATGTAAGCCTGCTGGACGGTAGTCGAGTTCACCTTCTTTTTCTACATAATGACATGCAGATTGAGTATCAAATATACGAATGGATTTAAGTGCAGATATTTCATTGCCTTGATATTCCCAATGGACTTCCTTCTCAGGCTCATCACCAATCTGATAACATATCTTGGATAAACAAGGTTTATTTTCAAAATCGAATATATTTCCCAATATATTGGGTTTTTCACCTCGCGTCAGGCAAGCATTCTTCAAAATTTTTGCATAACTAGATTTACCGACACCATTATCCCCATAGATTACTGTCATTCCATCTATAGAAAAATTCAATACTTGTTTAGCCGCTAAAGATGAAACATTATCAACTGGCCCTAATTTACAAAGAATGACCTTCTTTTCTTCAATTTCAAAACCAGCAGAGGAAACAGGTAAAATATAATTTTCAAATTCGGGCAAATCTTCTAAAAAACCGGCTTCTTTTTTTGCTATGCGATAGAAAAGATCATAATGTCCTTGATCCAAATTAACACCTTGGAGCACTAACCTTAATCCCTGACGCCACCATATTGGACGCCCTTCCTCATTTATCCAATCTGCTATCTGTGTTATAGCTGTCATTAGAAAATCCTATATATGAATTGGTTAATCACCCTATAATTCAGAACTTAGGAGTGCAATTTAGACGACATGAGAATAAGGATGAGCCATGCGCAACTTTTTTCATAGCAATGTATCTCTGGAAAGCATATCTTCGATTTTTGTGGCAGATATGTTTTTCAATATATCTAATTTAGAAATAATTTCATCTCGATTTAATAAAATAATTTGTTGCTTATTTGCGGGTCTTTTTTCATGCCCTTCTTCAAGACCCAACCGCTGCAATGCATAAAAGGCAAATGCAGCCTTAATCTCAAAATTTAACTCACCGTTGACCATGCCGTAATCGAGTTCAATGCATTTCTTTGGCCCATCCGTTAAACCCTTATGTGGTGCAATTTTGAAGGTCACATCATTAAACCATTCAAAATCATTGGTATGGTCAAAATTATGTTTTTTCTCTTCCCGTAAGGATAATATTCTTCCAATATTGAAATCCTTATATTTTTTATCATTATGACAAAATGCTCGGGCATGCCAACGAAAACCATCAAAGCCAATTGCATGAGGTGTAATCCAACGCCAAACAGGATCAGGTTTATTCATTGATTGGTATTCGATATTAATAGCATTCCCTTCCCTGATATTTTTTAATAAATATTTTAAAACGGAAGGCTCAACTTTGCGTCTAATACATGGAAGGCTATAAAAGGAAGGGATTGAACCACAAAAAAAGATTTTATCTTTATAATCACGTGAAACTAATTGAGATAAATATTTTTCGCTGTCAGGAAAAATTAATTCCGGATTAAATTTTAATGAAGCTATGTACTGCTTTGCACTATTATCATATTGAATGTTATCTGGTGCTAATTCACTATATACTTTCAAATCTTTTGTCGCTTGAGGTATAGTGAGAATGATCACAAAAGATACTGGATAAATAAAGAAAAATTTGCAAGATATGT
>CAYWGN010000082.1:0-18025 GCA_964457495.1 uncultured Desulfobacula sp. | reverse complement strand
ATTATTACAAAAAGATAATTTAAGTTTAGGCGACAACTTGCTTGACAAACACCGTACTCAAGGTAGCAAGCGCAGAAGCATATGAAAGAGCCTCTCCCCGGTAGGTCATGCTAAAATATATATCGGGAAGTCTCTCCATGTATTTGCGTTTTCCTAATAGAGCACTCAGAGGCATCCCGTTGGCCAATGCCTTGGCGACACAGGTTAAGTCTGGGATGATTCCATACAGTTCCTGGACGCCACCAGGTGAGAAACGAAACCCCGTTACCACCTCATCAAAGATCAATAGCGTTCCATAGCGGTCTGCCAGCGAGCGAAGCCCCTCAAACCAATCGTCATCTGGGATTTCACGTCGGATTGGATCTACAATGAGCCCCGCGACATCATCAGGGAATTCCTTGAACATTTTTTCAAGTGCTTCAATATCATTATAGGGAATCGTCCTGATCAAGTCGCGTTGCGCTCGCGGTATACCTTTGCATGTTGGGTCCGACGCAAGAGACCAATTGTGAAAGCCATGGTACTCAGTGGAAAATACCATCTCTCTGCCTGTGATTTCGCGAGCAAGTCGAATAGCGGCATGAGTCGCATCAGAACCATTCTTCCCGAAAGAGACCATTTCGGCACTTGGAATCATCTCACAAAGGGCCATGGCCACTTCGATCTCGAGGGGACTACTCGCAGAAAGGTTCACTCCTCGGCCGAGCTGCTCCTGGATGGAGTTTTCAATCTCAGAGTTCCGATGGCCCAGAAGAGTGGCGCCATAGCCTTGGTGCCAATCAATAAACTCGTTTCCGAGTGTGTCATAAATCCTACAGCCATTTCCTTGCTCCACAAACTTGGGCACAGTGAAACCGGGTTGAGAGATGGCGTCCTCAAGCGGTCCTAATGGTCGGCGATGGGCCAAGATCTTGTCCGCCTGCTCAGTTAGTGCCTCTGTACGTTGCCATTCGCCCCCCCTTGTAAAGCTATCTTGCGGTGATCGGTCGTTTGTAGACATGTGTCCTCCGGCTTTCATTAGCAATGCAATCCGTACATACGTATATAATCCTAATGAGAGGTCTGTAGCCTCTTCAGCTCACATATATTATCTTTTCTAAACGATATGCATCTTAAAATCAATCAAAAATGCAGTATACTATATTATTTTCACATAATTTTTTCGCAAGTAGTTTTTGCTCCTCATAGCTACCTAATGCGCTTCCGCCTCCACCACCATGAATATAATGATCTTTCTTTGAAATTGTAGACACAAAATCATGCTGCATTCTCGTATGATTTTTTATTATACTTAAATCCAACCTCTTTTTAATCAATTTTTAAAAATAATCATGTTATATCTGTGAAAGTCAATTGCCATTTTGGAGAATTGTTTAAAATCCTAAATTGGCTTGCCTTTTTTTAATCAAATTTCATTCATTAAAATGTCATGAACTTCTTTATCTGAATATTAACTTTCTGTCTAAAGTTAATATTCATTATGAACAGCTTGATATCTTTGACAGATCCAGGTAGTTAAAATTCATTTCGGGCACAATCGGGGCACAATCATGACTCTTATATTCTTAAAAAACATTTGATATAGTTGGTATCCTCAGTGGCAACAACAAAAATGAGCTATCGGTATAGGGATTATTGGTCCCTGTGCCTACAACATGGTGTGATTGAGAAATAAAGACTATAAAATAATTTAATAAAAATGAAAGGATGCATTAAAAACCAGGGAGCAATTATTAGACGTTTCCAAGTAAACCTATTTTAACAACCCCACTTAAAGATCTGTTCACAAGCTGGTGCTAAGAACTGGTCTTTTTCCGGGTAAAGGTTTTCTAAAGTCCCATCAGACATCAATAAAAAACCTGTGTTCATATGTAATACACCGCTGTAAAGCCGTAATCGTTGTTCAGCATTGTCTAATGCTAAAAAATATGTTGAACTGGCATATCTGCCTGTTATTATCAACTAACATGCTCACAAAATATGTGAGTTATTGATAACAACTTTATTTTATTTTAAGAAATCTTTATTGGGATCGTGCCTGTATAAAGCGGATATAGCCTTTTTAGATTGTTTGGTATGCATGTTGCAAATTTAAAATATCACGTTGATCAGCGTAAAGGCACAAAATGAATTATTACAACAATGAAGCTAAAATTCAATCTTAAAGAGGAGGCATGGCAATGAGTAATTTTCAAATGAAAGGTTATGGTCATATAGACCAATTTAACAACATTCAGGACAGTTCGGGAAGAGTCAAAGGCCACATAGATCAATTTAACAATATTCAAGACAGTTCAGGTAGGATTACAGGCTCCATTGATAATTATGGCAACATCAAAAATAGCTTGGGAAGAATTACGGGATCTTTAGATAAATATGGATCTGTCAGAAACAATTCTTAATCTGTTGCCGATAATGCTAAGATAAGTAAATTTTAATGGGAAATAATTAAACATTTGATTTGAACATCCTCTGAACTTCTTGATTTCAGTGGGTGTCCAAATCAAACCTGTCGTATCACAAGGAAAAGTGGACGACCGCTCACTAAGTGTGGCGAGAAGCATTGAAATTTACCTGGTTCCTAACTATTTTAAATAAGGAAGAATAATACAATGATAATAAAAAAATATATTGCCTCCATAATCGTGCGGTTAACGACCGCACCTCAAAATTATGGAGGCATATATGAAAAGAGCACTAAGACGACATCATTATCAACGGTTGAAAAGTCTTAGAAAGAAAAAGTTGGAATTTGAGGGTTGGAAAATATCAGATAATGTTGCAGGGTCGTATGCAACAACAGCTTGTAAATGTAGCTGCTGGATGTGCGGTAATCCACGACGTAAGCAAAAAATGATCACACAACAAGAATATCTATCAAGTTTAAAATATATTGAAGGATGCTTTGAATCTGATATTCATTGTTCTATGAATGTTAAAAATAAATATCGGTAAATTATAAAATTAGTTAATCGGGTAGCCGGGGACGGTAATCCCAGTCCTCATAACACCCTGCATGCGGGTCCGCACAGGGAGTTTCACAAGATTACCGGGCCGTAGCCGGATAATGTTAATGTTCACTTACTGTTTTACTACTGATTTTATATTTGCATGTTGTATTTATGTAAACTCCTTAAACCTATCTGATGAGGTTGTTATAATAAACTAACAAAACTTATTAGCGATTGATAACAAATTTATTTCGTTTGGTATTTTTATTAATGAAATGCTTTAAAACGGGCAATATATATACTTTTCTAATTGGTATATAAATTGCATTTTAACTATTGAAAATGACTTTAAAACGTGAAGCCTTAACAAAACAGTAAAAATTGTATAATTTGGGATAATAATGGAAAGTGAATTAAATAGCAATCGACTGCTTGAAATCAAAGGATTAACAACCCAGTTCAATCAAAAGATTGGAACCTCTCTCATGGCAGTGGATGGGATTGATCTGTCTGTAAAATCAGGTGAGATTCATGGTATAGTAGGCGAATCTGGTTCAGGCAAAACGGTTGCTGCATTATCTGTACTGCGGCTGGTTCCCTTCCCAGGCAAGGTTACCGCTGAAGGCATTTACTGGAATGGTGTTGACCTGCTTTCATTATCTGGAAAAGAAATCCGTAAGATCAGGGGGGCGAATATAACTATGATATTTCAAAATCCTGAGCAATCTCTCAACCCCTTGTATACGGTAGGTCAGCAAATTGCAGATGTAATTAAACTGCATAATAAAGGGATAACGAAGAATAAAACCAGGGAAGATACTGTTAAATTGTTAAAAGAGGTTAAAATACCTGAGCCAGAAAAGCGGATGAATGATTATCCCCATCAATTAAGCGGTGGCATGTGCCAGAGGGTTATGATTGCCATGGCTTTGGCGTGTAAGCCAAAACTTCTTATTGCTGATGAACCAACTGCCGCTCTTGATGTAACCATTCAATCCCAGATATTGGATCTTCTTTTGGACATTCGAGAAAAGTATAATATGTCAATGCTTTTCATATCCCATGACCTGGGAGTTGTGGCAAAAGTATGTGACAGAGTTTCTGTTATGTACCTTGGCAAAATTTTAGAAAGCGCTGATGTTGAAACTATCTATAACGAACCTGCCCATCCATATACAAAAGCCCTTTTAGAGGCAGTTCCATTACCTGTACCAGGAAACAAGACACGAATGGAGGGAATAAAAGGAGATGTCCCCAGTCTTGGTGAAATTGGGTCTGGGTGCAGATTTCAGAACAGATGCCCTTCTGCATTTGAGAAATGCAGTGAATTGCCTCCTATGATGCCGTGGAATGGAGGCAGTGTTGCATGCTGGTTATATAATAAGGGTAAAGGGAAAGAATAAATGGATACTCTATCTTTATGGCATGATATGGTTTTTTCCAGTGTTTCTAAAGCTGATCTTGAGGTGACTTTAAAGGAAATTTATAAAAGCCATAACCCAGCTAATCTTGAGATATTATTAAACAGCCACTGCCCTGGTAAATGCAGGCATTGCATTTATCCCCCGGATTATCATTTATTTAATAAGAATATCTCTTCAAAACAATGGGAAATAATATTTGCCAAAGCCTATGAATCAATGGGCTTCAGAGTGTTTCTGTTCAACGGAAGACATCTGGAAAACAAACACATAGCTATTATCAGAGATTTGAAAAACAGGTTTCATGATATTTCCATTGGTATTGTCGTGTCCGGAAATATTTCGGACGAAGTTGTTGATGGTCTTATTGAGCTTGCTCCCGACTGGGTGGATGTCTCATTGGATGGGCTTGAAGATAATCATGATGAGCAGAGGGCAGAAAAAGGATCTTATAAAAAGACTTTAAAGATTTTAAACAGGCTTCAGATGTCTGGCAAAATTGAAAAAATCAATGTCCTTACCTGTCTGACTTCCATTAATGCAGGGTCTGTAATGGAAATGGTGAAATTTCTTAACCGGCAGGGTTTCCCCAATTTTTTTATTACGCCCGTTACAATAGTAAAGGGGTATCGACCCGACTTTAAACTTCGCCCCAGTGAATCTCAATTAATAAAATTCATTGATGATTTCTTAAATACAGCTTCAAATCTTCAGGATTCCTGGCTTGAATTTAATCTTTTTGATGTGGGATACTTTTCCTGTATTCAAAAACATCGACCTAATATCTTTAGAACTGTGAGCTTATTATATGATCACTTTGAACATATATCAGAATATGGTGAGAATGAAGTTCATCTGTCATATTATCCTAGCTCACTTACCGGTATTCGGGAGCTGGTGCTCAATTCAAATGGTGATATTATTCCTCCTAAAGTCATAGCCAGTGGTAAGATTGACAAAGACCTTATTTTTGATAACATGCTTACTTGTAATTTAGATATTAATTTTAACAGTAGAATGGTTGAGAAGTCTGCTTTTTCATTTTATGTTTCAGAATTTTTAGAAGAATGTGAAAAGCTCACTGGTGAAAGCATTTTATTGAAGAAAAATTATATAAAATAAAGGATATATAGTTATGATTATTCATCAGCTTCAGGTAAATATTGGAAGTGCCGGCAGAGGCAAACCCGTTCGAAAACCTGAAAAACCGAAAAAATAGGCGAATAGATTAATAAATACCTGGAATCTGTATTATCGGGAGAAAACTAAATTATGACTACCAGATTTGAAAAAAATATTTATATCAGGCTTTGCCTGGTTTGTTTGTTTGTTTTTGTGCTTTTTTCTTCAAAAGTTTTTGCTGATCCGAATGAGCTTGTTGTTGGTCTTGATAATAGCATTGAACGCCTTATCCCCATCAAGATAAAAACTCCCCAGACCATGCCTGTAAGCATGCAGATATTTCAAGGGTTGTTTGATCTGAACGGTGAAGGCAAGATAGTCCCATCAATAATTGAGAAATATGAAACCAATGACAATAAAACCTGGATTTTTCATGTGAGAAAAGGTGTTTTTTTTCACAAGTCTGAAATTTTTCCAGATGGCACAAGAGAGGTAACGGCTGAAGATGTTATTTACAGTCTACAAAGATTTTGTTCTGCTGATTCCTTTGCTTCATTTTTAATGGCTGATTCAGTGGAGGGAGCTGCCGAGTTCACCCAGGGAAAGGCCGATTCTGTAAAGGGGTTTAAATATATTGACCGGCATACATTACAGATTGAATTAAAAAGAGCAGAGCAATTTTTTATCAATCGCATCAGCACAGCATGGGTTGCTGTTTTTCCAAAAGAGATGGATGACAAACAATATGCTGACAAATCCGGTTTTTCTATAGTTGTTGGGACAGGACCTTATAAGCTTGTAACTCAAACTGAGAATGAGATCATCCTGGAAAAAAACGATGATTATTGGGATGAGGCAAATCAACCCCAGATTAATAAGATTATATATAAAGTCATAAAAAATGATCAGGCAAGATATATTAATCTTTTAAGGGGCAAAATTGATTTCATGGTGGTTCCAAGCAGCCTCTTTTCACATGTGTTTACAAAGGATGGTGAGCTAAAGAAAAAAATCAGCAACCAATACCAGAAAAAAGTGGTATCAACCTATAATACACATTTCATCGGGATTAATAACAAGAAAATTCTGGATGCAAACTTAAGGCTGGCAATGTTTTATGGTACTGACAGAGAAGAAATGGTTAATACTATTTTGTACGGTTTTGGAGATGCAATGGGAGGAACTGTACCCAAAGGGATGAATGGCTATAAACCTCTGGTTGATGGGAATGTCTATGATCCTGAAAAAGCAGCAAAATTTCTGAGCAAAAGTGCTTATAAGGGTGAAGCGCTGGAGTTGATTGTTCATGATTTGGCAAACAGCGAACTCATAGGGCAGATATTCCAGGCCCAGATGGCCATGATCGACATCAAAATTAAATTGACCAAACTTGATTTTGGCGGTGCTGTTCAGCGGATTTTGAGTGGAGATAATACAATGTTCAGCATGTTTATGGAATATGTCTATTCTTCCCCAGAACCCATTCTGATAAATAGTTTTGCATCTTCCAAGATCCCAGTTCCAAATTTTGTATCCTACTCAAATATAAAAGTGGATGAAATGCTGGAAAATCTCTTTCATATAGAAAAGAGTGAAGCTTCAATAATTGAATGTGCAAGGATTGAAAAAAGAATAATGGATGATGCTCCGGCTGTATTTCTCTACAGGCAAAAATATGTAGTTCTCTATCCGAAAAGGATGAATGGCTTGGAAATTAACGCTAATAATCACTATTTTTTTGAGAAAATCAAACTCAAATGATACTATCATATGCATTTAAGAGAACTTGTTATTTTTTTTCGATATTTGCAGCGATTGTCCTAATATCTTTTTTCCTTTTTCATATGATCCCGGCAGACCCTGCAAGGATCATCCTTGGACCTAATGCAGATGAAGCACAGGTATCGCAACTAAGAAAAGAGCTTGGCCTGGATCTTCCTCTGTATACCCAGCTTTTCAACTATACTAAAGATGTTGCAGGATTTAATTTTGGAAAATCCTATGTTGATGGCAGAGACATTGGCAAGGAAATCCTTTACAGACTTAAGATAACAGCGGCACTTACAGGATTGAGTTTGATTATCACCTTTTTGTATTTGGGTTTTGTTTTGAATGTTTTAAATTCCAGGTTGAGGTATGTTATTAATTGTATTGATTTCTTAAGTTCTTCCGTACCCATTTTTTTCAGTGGCATCGTTGCTGCCATTCTCACAATATATTTTTATCCGGTTTCGTCTTTCTCCGGTACTTTTTCCGTGAATGATTTTTTGTATCTTATTCCTCCGGCTTTTGTGCTCTCCTTGTACCCCATGGCTATTTTATCCGGCGTTTTAAAGCAGGAATTCTCTGTACTACATGATGCTCCTTTTATTGTATCTGAAAAAGCCCTGGGGTTTTCCAATATCACTGTTTTGTTTCGGTATTTTGGTAAAAATGCAATGATTCCTGTTCTATCAACTCTTTCAAGCATTTTCCCCATTTATATTACAGGTACATTTATTGTTGAGATTATTTTTTCCATCCCAGGCATCAGTTCTGTTATTGTGAAATCCATCATGGGGTTGGACTTTCCCATGCTGGAGGCCACTGTGATTGTGAACGGATTGATTTTTATACTGATTAATCTTGGATTTGAATTCGTTTATCCCATTATTGATCCCAGGGTGCTTAAAGGGGGACAAGGGTGAAGATTTATAATAATATCTTTTACCTGATAGTTTTTTTGACTTTGCTTTTATTAGCAGGTTATGTGGCAAGATATATTCCTGTTCATGATCCCCTTGCCTTGGATCTTCAAAATAGGCTTTCAGCGCCTGATCATACATATATTTTTGGAACCGATGAACTGGGAAGGGATATTTTTTCAAGGGTTGTAACTGGATATGGGAATACCATATCAGTTTCTGTTTTTGCTTTTGTGACTTCTTTTCTGATAGGAGTGCTGGCAGGAGGAGTAGCAGGCTATTATTACAATACCATGGTGGACCATGCCTTTAACTGGATTGTCACTATTATTTATTCCATACCTTTTATTTTGACTATTATTGCTGTTTCAAGTGTTATGGAGAAAAACCTTGTTAATGCATACCTTGTGTTGACAGCGGTCATCTGGGTTGGTCCGGCAAGAATTGTAAGGGCGGGCGTGATTAAAGCCGCGTCTTCTGATTTTATCAAGATGGAACGTGCTTTAGGAAAATCAGAGCTTGCCATACTTTTTAAATCTTTGGTACCCCTTTCTGTACAACCGGCGTTTATTTTTTCTTTTAAATATTTCCCGGAAATTGTAGGTCTTGAAGCAGGACTGTCCTTTCTTGGGCTTGGTGTTCAGCCGCCCCACCCCGGCCTTGGTAAAATGATATTTGACGGAAGCGGGTATCTTTATGCTGCTTGGTGGTATGCTTTTTTCCCGGCTGTTACATTATTTATGGTTGTATTGATGGCTAATGGTTTTGTGGCAATGGTAAATAGGAAGGATCTAACTATATACAATTATTAAGGTTGCTAATGGACACATTTTATAGAAAAATATTTTATTCGTTCAACAGGCAATTAACAAAAATAAAAGAACTGTCGAAAAGCTACGATATTCCATTGGTATCATTTGTTGGCTTTAGTCCTTGGAATCGCTGTTTTAATATCTTTGATATTTTAATTTCTCCAGAGGAATTGAAAGAAAAAATAAATAATATAAAAGAATTTCTTAGCAAAAATCACACTGAGCTTAATAATTTTTGTGAGATATTTTCTGATACTCGTTTCAAGGAATCCAAAGCTTATCTTAGCAAACTGAAACCACCAGAGACAGAGAAAATAGATCCGGATGAGCTACTCTATCATTTACTGATATTGTATCATCATTTCCCCCGCCATCCTGAACTGATGTTTGACGGTGTCATTAAAAGAATGCTTCCCGGTATCGATTCAAAACAGGAAAGATGGATTTATGCAACCATGGATCAGGATTCCAATCCTGACAGCATATTTAAATATAATTATTATCCCTGGGTTAAAGTCCGGCTGTTTAATGACAAACATGAAGAGATTGCCTCATATTACCAGGATCAGGAAAACAACAGAGGGTTTGACTGTTTACCCGACAAGGTGGTTGACAAAATAGATTTTATTGAACATTATTTTGAAAAAAATAAGCTTCTCTTTCGATATTTAGATCCTCTGTTTCTAGGTTACCGAGATGAAGAGGGGAATCAGTTTTCAGGTAAGTCTTCATACTATACGTTCAAGCAGGGAGAAACTTTTGGCAAACCATCCTATTTCCTGGCCGTGCCCAATTATGATGAAGGGCTTCCGGCACGCCCTTTTGGAAGAGTAATCGGGAACCTTTTTCTTGTTTTTTCAGCCAAAGACAAAAGAAAGCAGTTCATGAAGTGCTGGATATGATCCTTTCTACCCAATTCTATTCTTCTGACAGAATCTCTTGTTAAAGACAGAACAAACCAACTTCTGGATGAGGCTATCTGGGAGAATGAACCTATATATGATTTTATCAGAAAAATAGCCCTCGTCCAAGATTGGGAAAGCATTACCGTATTTGAGAATATTAACAATCATTGTGAGCTTCAATATTGGACAAAACGTGAACGTGAAGATACAGAGGCTATACTGAAGCCACAGAAATTTACGCCAAAAGAATATAAAGTTAAAACTTCTCATGGCCGCATTAAAAATAATGAGATTCCTGATGAGCTGAATGAGCTTAAAAATAGGGTTGCACAACAAATTAGCAGTTGCAGCCCGGATTATCCTCTTATTGATAAGCAGGGTAATGTTTATTATCTATTAAACCTTAAGAGCTTGTTATCTTCTAAAATTCTTCCTGATATTGAAGAACAGTACATCATGAGCTATAGCAATATGGTGATCTGTTTTCAATTTCCAAAAAATACTATTTTGCCTGCTATTATGGGCAAAACGCAAGAGGAGTGTGTTGTTCTTCTTGGCAGAAGATATCTGGACAAATCGTTATCGATTTTTAATGGACTTTTTTTGAAAAGAAAAATTTTCAGTCATAGTGTAAAATCAGCAATTTCAGCAATCATTTCACGCAATCATTCTCATCATATTGGAAGTCATGTAACACCAAGAACATCAATTGAAAAGATAGAAAAAAGATTGAAATCATTGATGGATGATGACAAGGATATCATCATTCCTGAGATAGTGGATAAGATTATTAAATCTCATAAATTAAAATTAGATGAATATATTCAAAAAAAGGCTGATTTTACTGCTGAAATTGCAACCGAGCCTATAATATCAACAAAAAGAAGCATGTTTTTTAATGAGGTTTTTTTAGGGTTTATCCAAAACACTTTGTTAATGGATAATTTGGGGGCCAATGAGGGCGTACTTTATAGACCAGTAGTTGATGCAAACGAAGGCAAAACCAGCGAGAATCGTCTTAAAATCAATGTTCTGTTAAATGATGAGCCTGTTCAAGCACAATTTATAGATCCTGATGATGATGAAATGCAAATAGGATATACCAGATACCCATACTCTGGATTATCACCTTTAGGAAATGATCTGGTATTAGATAAATCAGATAAAGATTTTTATATATCCCTACCTGGCCCAATGGGAGAGTTTGCACTGTATTCATTTCTGGAAAATTATATTCGAAATACCATTAAACACAATGCAGAAAGAATCAAGAAGACAAATGATGATGTTGAAATATTTATAAACTTAACGGAATGTTCAGAACACAACAAGGATTTCTATCGATGTCAGATCTGGGATAACATGACAAGGTCGGATAAAAACCTTAAACAAAAACTTGAAAAACATATTCGTCAGGATTTAATAGACAAAGAAGGCAGGCTTAGAAAAGAGGCCTGGGGAATTGCCGAGATGAAGATAATGGCAACCCTGTTAAAGGGTAGCACTGAATTCCTGAATATGAAAAATAATTTAATACTCAGGACAATGAAGAAGGGCAATAAAGAGGTTATGTTATATGAGTTTGATGTTATGAAGCCCAAAGAGGTTGCAGTTGTAACTGCTATGAATTTAGAAGGATATAACTCATTTGAAAGTAAGGAGGGTATCAGCTATTTTAATGATTTTAATGATTTGATCCAATCTTTGGTAAATGCTCCTATATACTACAATTTTATTTTAATTAATCAGCTACAAGATATTTCTCATGAAACTATAAAAGCCAATATTCACAAACTGCCTGGCAGGATTGTAGTACATGAAAATATGGAACTGGATATCAATGGTGTGTGTAACATTAGTGATGCATATTTCAGTAAAATGATTGAGACCAAAGACTCGGACAAATTTATTTTATTGTTATGGCAGGCTTGGTTGAGTATGCTGAAAAACAAGCATGGATACAATAACCCGAGAATTAGTCTGTTTTTCCAACAGGAAGAGGGAATATCACCGACAAAGGAATGGAAAAGAGTGGCAGCAGATTCTAATAGCTTCTTGCAAGGTGATATTAACGCTTCAGTGATTTACCAATCTTCAGATGAAAATAGAAACTACATGAAGCCGAAGTCTCGGCTTGGCTTGGAAGATGAAAGTCATTTCATGTTTGACAGACATGGTGGCGGATTTGATATCTTGCGAAATGTAAAAAATAGAAAACTTGAATTTTATGAACCCTATGATAAATCATCATCAGATTTTGTTCCCATTTTCACAACGTCTCCCAATGAGATGCAACTGCAATTGAATTATTTGACAGAAGCAGCTTTCATAAAAGTATTGGTGGTAGATGAGAGGGTGGCGGAAGTTGCACATGATTCAATTCCATGTAAAGAAGAAGAGGTTTATAAATCTGATTTAAGAATGGATGCAGCAAAGTTTGCCGGTGTTTTTTTTGCCACCCATTACAGCCTTGGTGGGAAAGAATTCCATCCATTGTCTCCTATAATAAAAGAGTTCAGAGAGGAAACCATACTACCAAAGTGTATTACCAACTTTAAACTGTCAAAAAACAATGAAGTCCAAAAATTTTCTGTCCAGTGGGATCTGGGGGATAACCGGAAAATTTATGATAAATTTGATGTTATCATCATCCATCAAGGAGTTATTGAAACCTTTATTAATAGAAAGACCAGTGCAGAACCTGGAAGGGATGATAATAAAAGCCTTGCATTTTTTGTTGAAGCATTAAAAAAAATTGTACCTCATGTCATTGTTGACTCAGGAAGAGGAATACCTGCGGGTCTTCCAGACAATGTAAAGTTTCTTCCATTCTCTTTGATTAACAATCTATTGATGAAAGATAAAATTGCAAAATTAAGTTTGACCAGACAAATAATGGGACTATCAAGGAGAAATAATTATTGAAAATAATTGTAATTTTTACCAGCATTAATCAAAATGAATTTCATTCTATCTGGCAAATTTGTGCAAAAAAAAATAAGAAAGCATTTTCATCTATTACCATTGGATCAAACAGTATTGTTTTCAGCCTTCAAGATTTGAGTTTATATGTGTTCGATGGCAACAATTTTTATAATCGAAGAGAAAGAAGATGGATGTTTGACAAAATTTATTCCTGTGTATCTGATGTATGGAATCAGTATCAGCATCATAAGAATGATCAGGCAATAAGCGTTCTCCTGCATAGTGACAGTAATAAAGAGCTTGATGGGTTGAAGAATGCTTTAGGCAATATTAAAGACATTGTATGCCATAGATATTCAAGTTCACTGGGTAATCTCTGGAAGTTCATAATACCGCCTAAGAAAAAGTGCGAGCCTGAATTGATGCTAAATCATTTCTGCTCCCTGTGGCAGAAATTGAATGATTCGATGTCAAAAAACAGTGATGAAAAGCCTGACAATACGCATCATGCTTTAAAACATTGCTGCGAGAAATCAAGACGAATGATATATGAAGAAGCAGAAGCCTGTGCATCTACTGATTTTGAGAATCCTGGTTTAAATGAAAAATTGCTGGACTTAATAAAAAGCCAATTTAAAAAAACAGGGGAGAATTATAATCATTTTAAGAAGGAGTATAACCGATTTAATATTGATTTTGAAAATGTATGTAACATAAAAAATTTACTATCTGATGTCGAAGACTTGGTTAACCGAATAAACAAATCTCCCCAGTCAATAAAAAATAATTCATATATATGTTCAGAGAAGTTCCTGCATATGTGGGATCTGCTTTGAAAGAGGAGGGGCAAATGAAAAAAAAGATGAAAAATATTTTATTTATTGATGATGATTATTCGTTTAAGCCCGAAGATTTTAAAAAATTAGAGAAGTGTGATTACAAGATTACAAAACAGATTAAACAGCCTAAAAACGAGGACCCAATTGCCTGTATTAGGCAAACTGAATCTTCATTTGACGTGGTCATTACAGATGCACTTTTTAATAATGAAGATCTTGGAATTAATATATTTAAAGACATTCGTAAAAATTTTCCTGAACTTCCAGTAATTTTTTTTACAGAAAATATTGGCAAAGATACAATAGAGAATCAGGCTTATGAAGATTCGGAAGAAAAGGGGGAGTTTCCAATCGCTACCAAGGATACTGGCGTTAATGGATTAATAGAGACAATGGCGTCTCTCTTTTCCGATAAAAAAGTGGATAGGCCTCCAGATAGTGCCTATCCATTTGTAATTGGTACGACAAAAAAAATGAGAAAAATAGCTGATGATATTTTAATTTCTGCAGCAAGTGATTTGATAACTTTTATTCGAGGAGAATCTGGAACAGGTAAAGAATTAATCGCAAAAGCGATCCATCAATTTAGGAACGAGCCAAAGGGTATATATAGACCATGTAATCTTGCAAAGCTTAATGGTAATCCGGATCTTATTCACGATAGACTTTTTGGCCATATAAAGAATGCTTTTCATGGAGCAGACGAAGACCAAGAAGGTGTTTTTGGAATTGCAAACGGTGGAACTATTCTCTTGGATGAGATTGGAGATCTACCTTTTCAAAGCCAAGCGGTATTATTAAGAGTATTAGAAGAAAGAATTTTTTTTAAGGTGGGAGATGCAAAAAATTCCATAAAACTTGAGAATACTAAAATTATTGCAGCAACAAATAAAAATATTGAAGACATGATTGAAAAAGGTACTTTCAGAGGTGATTTATGGTATCGAATGTGTGCAGATGTTATTGAATTACCTCCTTTAAGAGAGCGAATGGCGGATATAGAAGAATTATATTTTCGTTTTATTGACGATTATAGAAAAAAAAATAAAACTGAAATCTCAAAAGAATCGTATAAAAAACAAAATATTAAAAAGCTCATGGGATATGATTGGCCAGGTAACATTCGTGAGTTTGAAAATGTAATTATTCAAGCCTGTCACACAGCCAAAAAAGGCAATAGACGAATAAAATCTGAATTTATTAAGATCACACCTGTTAAAGAATCTCAGGCACACCTTTCATCCATAAATTTAGAAGAGAATATAAAAGAAGCCTGTGACGGCAAAAAGTCCTGGGATGAATTGACAAATTCAGTTGCTCCTATTGATCATCAAAATTTAATGTTGGGAATTATCTACGAATTATGGAACCGAAATGGTAAAAGACCAAAAGGAGAAGAACTGGCTAAACTTCTTGGCAAGACTAGTGGGGATATGCGACAAATTTTATGCACACCCAAGGTGGGTACATACACCAAAGAGGGGTTTTCAAAATTAGGTATAAAGTTAACAAAACTGACAAAACGATCTGAAACAGATAATACTTAAGAAGACATTCTGCGATAGTAAAAAAGTGATCATAAGTCTATACATGGTCAGGATGATTCAGGATTCGACAGAGTTTAGTGGCATTCTTTGCTCAGTCCAGACAAAATTTAAACACCCCTATATGTGGTATCCGATGTTTTTTCGAATAAAAATTTCAATTCCATTATATGAGCCGCAGGCAGCATCCTTGTCCATTCTTTCAGATTGTTTTTTAAAGAGAGTACCAGGAGTTGTCAAACAGCATCCAAAATTGACCCCCTGTCCGATTGGGTCGGTTTCGATAAACAAGCCTTCTTTTACTTATAAAAAACAGCTAACCAAACAGTTACTTCATCCGGTTTTGTCCACGAGAGCCTATGTTTAGTGTGAGCCGGAATATCCAGGTAGTCTCCGGGCATAAGCCTGACGTCGTGACCGTCGCTGAGAGCAATTACCGCTTCGCCTTGCAACACCACGACCCACTCGTTTTCGTCCTGGTCATACCAATAGTCATCCGGTGACCGCTGACCTTTGGAAAGAATTCTTTCTATCCGTATGCTGTCACTTTTAAGCAGGTCGTCAAAAACCTCATCATCAATGGTGTCCGGAATTGAAGAAAATATATTTTTCATTTTGTATCACGCCTGGTATTGGAATAGTTTTGTGTTTTCCTTGGCAAAATCACAAGTGGTATGTATTGGTCAACTCAGCATTGAGATTACCAAATTTTCAAGTTTGGGTCAAACCACTTGCCACAAATAATTAAAGACAACGAAGTGTATGGGAATGAATCCCACCCGGTTTAATAATTTTACAATGTGTAGTTTATGGGAAAGTACACATTCGCAAAACATAAAAACCATTGTCAATAAAGGATATACAAAAAACATTAAAAAACCCTTGGTTTTTAATGTTTAGTTATAGTAATAATAAGAATAAAACAACACATTAATAGGGGCAACTATGGCAACAAATAGAGATGGTCTTAAAAAAGGGTCAATGATAAAAGTTCAACCTGTCAGAAAACAAAAAGATATAAAAGCAATTTCAAAACTTCTGCAAGGAAAGCCCAGGGATTTTTTATTATGGATCATGGGAATCAATAATGGATTAAGGGCAAGTGACCTGGTTGCCATTAAGGTATCCCAGGTGCAGGACCTGAAACCCGGGGAAGCGTTGAGCATTGTTGAAAGCAAGACAGGCAAGGATAATGTTCTGGTTATTAACAATCCTGTATACAAAGCATTGAAGGGTTTCTTGGAAAGTGTGCAGCCAGATCCGCAAGAGTACCTGTTCCAATCAAGGAAGGGTGGTTATATCTCAAGTCAGAGTGTTGGAAGGTTGGTAAAGACATGGTGCACGGGTATAAACCTTCAAGGCAATTATGGTGCTCATACTTTACGCAAGACCTGGGGCTACCACCAAAGAGTTAATCATGGTGTCGGGTTTGAAATCTTGTGCAAGCGTTACAATCATTCGTCACCATCAATCACAATGGGTTATCTGGGGATCGAAAGCAAAGAGGTCCATGATGTTCTTATGAATGAGATAGGATAAAAAAGCCCACCCCTAAAAAACTATGTCCCAGGGGTGGTCTATAGAGACATTGATCAGGAGCAAAGTCATACCCCTTAAATCATTCAAGGTTCTATCACCAATCCCGGTGGTTTAAAAACAGCTTCGATTTTCTGCGTATTCCGTTTTTATAAATTCAAACCACCACAGAGTTAATCCAGCAAAATTGCTTTTTGCATCAACAGTTGATTGTTTTGATAAAAGGGCACATCCGTATCACCAAGAACAGACGTAGGAATATTTGCCAGTTCTGCCAGATTATCCATTGGAACAATCACCACTTTAGCCCCATTTTCAGAAAGCATAGTTACCTTATCAGGAAAATTTGTTGCCCGTTCAATAGCGCCACCAACGGATATATTCCCAAGAACCGCCAAGCCTGCTTTCAAATTCTTTTTGTATAATGCTGATACAATTGTGATGTATACAGCAGACCCAATCCCGGAAGAAATTGCTGCCCCAAGAAGATTGCTAACCTGGATGGTTATGTCATAATTTTTAAGAGAATACCTGTCACTCAAGATCGTCTTTTCATTTGCTTTGATATATTGATAGGTATTCTTTATATTTTCTTTAACTGTAATATTACTGACACCCGTAATATTTAATTTCCCAGATCCCGGAACCGTAATCGTTTCAATCCGAACAAGGGCTAGGCTCTCACCGTCACTGGTGCTTGTATAACAGACACCCGGTTGGAGAGGAGTATTTTCAATAAGATGTGATCCTTTTTCTTCAGGTAGACCAACAAAGAATTCTTCCTGAGTCTCTTTATCAATATAAGAAAAATTAGTATCCCAGAATTCCATTCCACCAATACGTTTTAGCTGCTCTTTAACACGCCTTCGCATCTCAAGGGCAATATCAAGATATTCCCGAATATCATCTTTTGTATAAATACCATCGGGATGCAGAAGCTTTATGAAACCTGAAACCGTTTTTTTAACCGGTTTTGTATCTCGTTGTTTTAAATGAGATCCCAAAGAAAAATATTCTTCAATGGCATCTGTATAATTCACCCGTCTAAATGATTTCAAGGCTTCTGAAAAAAAATCAGTACTGAATCCAAAGCTGGAGGTAAAGTGCTTAGGAGCAAACTTGATCATTTCCCATCCGGGAAGGTAAAAATGGATACGATCAAGAAACGCGGTATCATTATTTACTTCTTCAGATAGAGGGCTGAAAAGATGAGATGTCTGCAAGACTGTTTCAACTGGCTGGTTGATATTCCCATTCAGAATGATTGATGCTACTCCTGTGATTTC
>CAYWGN010000081.1:0-18186 GCA_964457495.1 uncultured Desulfobacula sp. | reverse complement strand
GAAGGGTGATTGCCTTACGGGAGCATTATGGATCATGGCTTACAAGCTCTTGATTGCTGTAGCGGTTAAACCGCCATGGTGTTTGAGCGAAGAATGAGCGAGTTCATGGCGGTCAGCGAAAGTAATCTTACGTGTGACCTTCAGGTTAGAGCTTGTAGCAATGTCCATCCAGCGGACGTAAGGCGATCAGCCTGGAATGGGTTATATAAAATTTCTTATGGCAAATATCCAGATCTTATGTTTTTTTATTGACAAAACTGCAAATTATCATGACTTTAACAGGGCAACCCAGCTTTCCCTTGAAATTGAAGGTAGACAAAATGATAAACTTTGAATCTGTACATCTAAAGCGAAATGATAAAGAAATTTTTTCAGGTTTTGATTTTTTCGTTCAAAAAAATGAAAAGATCTTGATCCAGGGCAAATCCGGTATTGGGAAAACAACTTTATTTAAAATTCTTCTTGGATTTGAAACAATAGATAAAGGGAGAGTCACTTTCAATAAAAAAGATATAGTTAAAGAACATATCAAGGAGATCCGGCATCAGATTTTTTATTTAAGCCAGGATATTGATCTTAAGAATAAAAAGGTAAAAAGCCTTCTTGAGGAAATCCTGGAGTATAATTTATTAAAAAATCAAGATAAGACCTATTTTTCAGATCTGCTGAAATTTCTTGATCTCAATGATATTATCCTTAATCAATCTATCAAAGAATTGTCCGGTGGCGAGCGCCAAAGAATCGGACTGCTCATCGGTTTTCTTCTGGACCGTCCTGTCTGGCTTCTGGATGAGCCCACCTCGGCTCTTGATGACACCATGAAAAACAAAATAATGGATTGCATCATTGGTCAGGAGAAAACCATTATCATTATTTCCCATGATGATGTCTGGAAAAAAAACAACACCATTAAAATTGAAAGGTGGTGATCAATTGGGTGCCCAGGATCTTGATCTTTTATCGCTTGCTTCATTATTAGTCTTTCTTATCCCTGTGTTCTATATCAACAGGCGTTTGAAACTCACAATTAATAAAACCATGACCTTCTCCATCATCAGAATGTTTATTCAACTGAGCTTTGTAGGGATTTATCTTGAATTTCTCTTCAAGTTTAACTCGCCGGTTTTAAATATAGTTTATCTTTTGATCATGATATCCATTGCCTGTCAATCCATTTTAAGGTCAAGCAATCTTAAAGTATTAAAATTTTTTATCCCTGTATTTTTTTCACTGCTTTTACCGTTTGCTATTATTCTATTGTTCTTTAATGCCGTGGTGGTAAGAATCGACAACCTGTTTGAAGCAAAATATATGATTCCCATTGGTGGCATGCTGCTTGGCAATTGTCTTAGAAGTATCATTATAGGATTGAATAATTTTTACTCGGGAATAAAAAAAGATGAAAAAGTATATCTTTATTCCTTATCTTTATTTTGCAGCCGCATCCAGGCATTAAAACCCTATTTCAAGGAAAGCATTACAGCATCTATCACACCGACCATAGCCTCCATGGCAACCATCGGTCTTGTCTCTCTGCCAGGCATGATGACCGGTCAAATTCTGGGTGGTTCCATTCCCATTGTGGCCATAAAATACCAGATTGCCATCATGCTCTCAATTTTTTATGCAGAATATTTCAGCACCATTTTGTCTGTTTTGTTTTCTTTAAAAGTTGGATTTAATGAACTTGATGTTTTAAATCAGGATATCTTTATTTCCAAAAAATAGGATATCTTCTTTCAAATAACTAGTCTATTATATTGAGGTTTTCGTCATTGGCCGTCAATATTTTTTCTTGACACCTGGCTTTAATACGTTTATTTTAGCAGATATTTCAGGCGCTGCAGATGCAGTTAAAAGGGAATCCTGTTAAAGTCAGGAGCGGACCCGCCGCTGTAACCGGGGATGAACGTCACATTTACCACTGTTAAATTAATTTGTTTTAATGGGAAGGCGTGACAAGTAAATAAATCCGGAAGTCAGAAAACCTGCCTGAATACTTGATCATGTTGCGTGCGCGGACTTGGGCAGATCAATAAAATGAGGATAAAAGCGGTTCCCATATCAGACAGGCTCTGGTGTGGGATTTTTTAGTTTATGCCCTATCCGTGTTGTTTTAACTCTTAATAACCGAGGAAATGTTATGAAAAAAATTTGTTTTATTACACTGATACTATTTCTGGGTTTGATTTTTAGTTCGCCTCTTTATGCTAAAACCGCCATTATTATTGCTCATTTCGGAACCACTGTACCACAAGCGATTACATCCATCGATAATATAACATCCAGAGTAAAAGCAGCTTTCCCTGGCACCGAAATTCGCGTTGTGTTTACATCCAATATTATACGGTCCGTGTGGGAAAAAAGAAGCCGGAACCCAAAGGAATGGAAAGACAAGGGAATCAGTGAAGAAATTCTTTTTACAAAAAACCTACTTAGCACTTTTGGAGATCTGAAAAGCCAAGGATATAAAGATGTTATTGTTCAACCCACTCACCTGTTCCACATGGAACAATACCATGATTTGATGCAATATGTGGATGCCATCAGGTCCATTAGAACCATAAGAGACAAATGGAAACCATTCAATAAAATTGCACTTGGCAGGCCAGCCCTTGGCACTGTTGGAGATGTATATCCTTATCGTGATGATCTTAAGCCTGCGGTAAAAACTTTTGCCAATGATGTTGCCCTTGCCAGGCAAAAGGATGCGGCTCTTGTTTATATGGGCCACGGAAATGAGCTATGGTCCACTGGCATATATGTTGAGCTCCAGCAATTAATGAGAGAAACTTATCCTGAGGTCAAGATTTTTATAGGAAGTGTCGAAGGGTATCCCTGTCTTGAAGATGTTAAGAAAAGCCTTGGCCATTATATCCCGAAAATTGAAAACATCCTGCTAAAACCATTGATGATTGTTGCCGGAGACCATGCAGCCAATGACATGGCCAGTGATGAAGATGACTCCTGGAAAACAGTATTAAGCAAGGCTGGATTTAATGTTGAAACAATTCTCCAGGGTCTTGGATCTAACAATCAATTTGTCGATCTTTTTGTAGCTCATATAAAAGACGCTGCAAAAGATTCAGGCATTGACCTGTAGAGCATGGCAAAAAGTTGAGCACATTGGTTAACATATTAAAAGGGAAAACCAGATACCTGGTGGTTCTATTTTCCCTTTTTCTTGTTTTAATGATTCTCATCTCTTTATCCATGGGATATATCCATATTCCAATGCTTGATATCATCAGCATCCTTTATGGAAAAATAAGCGGCAACCTTCACATCCTTGAAAATACAAACGAAACCTATTTGACAGTGATATTTGATGTACGTCTTCCAAGAATACTTACCTGTGCTATTGTTGGGGCGGCCCTTGCCGTGTCAGGGGGTTTATTCCAGGGAATATTATTGAATCCCCTTGCTGATCCTTATACCCTTGGTGTATCTGCAGGCGCTGCATTTGGAGCATGCATTGCCATTCTATTAAATTTGAGCGCAGCCTTTGTTTCCGTTCCTGCATTTGCTTTTACAGGTGCTTGCACTACTTTATTTTTGGTCATGTTTTTATCTTATTCTTCAAAAAATCCAAGTCTCTCTCTTTCATCCAATAACTTGATATTATCCGGAATCATTGTTGCTGCCATTCTTTCTGCTGGAATCAGTTTTTTAAAATTTATTGCCAATGAACAAGTCTCTGTCATTATTTTCTGGCTTATGGGCAGTTTTGCTTCAAAAACATGGACAGATTTTTTTGCTGTTTTAATTTTCCTGATGATAGGACTTTTTATTTCAATGTTTTTTGCCCGGGATCTGAACCTTATCTCCCTTGGGGCCAAATCAGCCACAAGCCTGGGTGTAGATCTAAAAAAAGTAACCATCATCTTATTGGTTACAGGTTCTATGCTGGCTGCCATCTGTGTTTCTGTTTCAGGTATCATTGGCTTTGTAGGACTTCTGGTTCCGCACACAGTCCGGTTTATCACCGGACCTGACAATCGAAAATTGCTCCCTATATCCATGCTGGCGGGCGCTTTTTTGTTGTTGTTTGCCGATACAATTACCCGGGCGGTCCTTCCCCATGAAATACCCATTGGAGTTCTGACAGCCTTGACAGGCGGCCCGGTCTTTTGCTGGATTTTCAAAAAAAACAGGTTTAAATAGGAACAAATGAAGTTAAATCTACATGACATCTTTTTTGCCTATGACCGTGATTATATTATCCAAAATATCAACTGTTCTTTTGCATCTGGAAATTTTTATTCCATTCTCGGCCCCAACGGCAGTGGGAAAACAACTCTTTTAGATTTAATTTCAGGCTTTTTAAACCCCGGCAACGGCCATATTGATATTGATGAAACCCCGGTTTTATCTCTTTCAAAAAAAGAAATTTCAAAAAAAATTTCGCTGGTTTCCCAGGACTATGCCATCAACTTCCCTTTTAGGGTAAAAGATGTGGTAATGATGGGAAGACACCCTTATATACCAAGGTTCTCACAGCCCTGCGGCAGTGATGTGGAAAAAGTGGACAAAATGATGCAAACATGTGGAATCTATCATTTGTCTGACCGGAAGATTAATGAGCTGTCCGGAGGGGAAAGACAGCGTTGCGTGTTTGCTCGAGCCCTTTGCCAGGACACACCGGTTCTCTTATTGGATGAAGCTTTTTCTAATATGGACATCAATCATACCTTGCAAATGCTTGGTTTGGTAAAACGCTCTGTCAAAGAAAAAAACACTCTTGTGATCAGCGTTTTCCATGATTTAAATCTTGCCTCAAGCTGGTCAGATGAACTGCTGATGCTGAAAAAAGGGAAAATAAAAGCATTTGGTAATTCCCAGGATGTCCTGACCCAACAGACAATTAAAGAAGTGTTTAACGTAGTATCCATTGTTGAGTTTAATGAACATGCTCAAGCAAAGCAGGTGTACTATCCGTCGATTTAAAAACATAACAGGCATCATCTTTTTTATTGTTTTTATTATTTCGTTTAATTGCTCTGCGTTAACACTGTCAGATAAAAAGGGACGGCAGATCTCTTTTTCAAAACCCTTTACCCGAATTATTTCTCTTTATGGCGCACATACGGAAAATCTTTATCATTTGGGCCTTGAAGAGAATATTATAGGGGTTTCCATTAATGATATCTTTCCTTCCCAGGTGGCAAAAAAACAAAAATTTTCATACCATGATGATCCGGAAAAATTTTTAGCCTTTATGCCGGATCTTGTTCTGGTGCGACCAATGATTGACAATGGATATCCAAATTTGATGAGCCGTCTCGAAAAATCAGGTATCACAGTGGTTTCCCTCCAACCTTCAGGCATAAAAGATATGTATGACTATTGGTTAAAATTAGGCATGTTGACAGGAAAAGACCAACAGGCAAAAAAAATGATCCTGGATTTTAAAAAAAAAACAGACTATATCAAAACATTGGCCAAAGGGATTCAAGTTAAAAAAAGCGTCTATTTCCAAGCGATTCATACAAGAATGAAAACATTCACCCAGGGCGCAATGCCCATACTTGCCCTTGAAACTGCCGGTGGCATCAATGTGGCATGGGATGCCAAGGCATCAAGGGATACAAATATTGCCATATATGGTAAAGAGCAGATCCTTGCAAAAGCCGCACAAATAGATGTCTTCCTTGCCCAAAAAGGCGTAATGAATGTTGTGAGTATTGGACAGATAAAAAATGAGCCTGGATTTGGCGTCATTAAAGCTATAAAAAATGATCAAGTATATTTAATCGATGAAAATATCGTTTCCCGTCCTGTTCCCAGGCTTTATAAAGGGATTATCTCAATTGGAAAACTCCTCTATCCAGATATTTTCACCCAAGAAAAACTTAATAAGGAATTATAATGAAAAACATTGGAAAACTATTCGGTGTCGGTGTTGGACCGGGAGATCCCGAATTGATAACTGTTAAGGCTGTCAGGGTGATCAAAGAGGCTGACATTATTTTTACAGCTGCATCCACGAAAAACACATACAGCCTGGCAGTTGAGATTGCCTCCCCCTATATCTCAACCTCTGCCCAGATTGAAAAACTGTCTTTTCCCATGACCAAGGATGTCAAAGAGGTAGAAGCCGCATGGACACATAATGCAAAACAGATTGCCAAGGAATTGAAACAAGGGAAAAATGTTGTTTTTCTGACCCTTGGAGATCCTACAACCTATTCCACTTTTGGCTATATTTTAAAAAAAATGACCTGTATTATGCCGGAAGCGGATATCGAGACAATTCCCGGCATCACCTCTTTCCATGCAGCTTCAGCCCGGCTGAACAGAATTCTTGTGGAAGGGGAAGAGTCCTTGCTTGTAACCTCTGGAGCCTATGGCGGCGACCGGATACGAAATATCAATGGCATTGAAAATGTTGCCATAGTAAAGGCCTATAAAAACATTCAAGATATCAATAAGGCTTTGAAAGAAACAGGGCTTGACAACAAAAGCGTGGCCGTATCAAAGTGTGGCCGTAAAAATGAACAGATCATAGAGGATCTTGATGAGCTTGAAAAAAGATCGCCCGATTACTGGACTCTGATACTTGCCTCTAAATGAAACCCAATGATATAAAATATAAAAACCTTGGGGTTTCAATCCTTTTCACGCTGGTCTGTTTACTATTCAGCCTGAATTATTTTGAAAACATTACCCTTGCTGTCTGCCTGAAAAAGCTTGGGATACCATTATTCAGACTTATTATGTTCATTTCCATCGGGCTTTTAGCAGGTCAATTGATTGAAAGCCTTGGCTGGACAAAACAGGTTGCTGTCCTTGCCAGACCTTTTTTTCGATTTTCAAATCTTGGAAATCGGTGCAGCGCTGCTTTTACAACAGCTTTTATATCCGGAGCAACTGCCAATGCAATGCTTTTGGGTTTTTATGAAGACAAGAAAATCAGCAAAATGCAATTGTTTCTGTCAAATTATATCAACCAGTTTCCGGCCTTTTTTCTGCACCTGCCAACTACTGTTTTTATTGTTTTGCCCTTAACCGGTTATGCCGGAGCCCTTTATTTTATAATAACTTTTTTGGCCACACTTTTCAGAACAATTTGTTTCCTTATCTTTGGCAGATTATATCTTAAAGGTTATCTCGACCATGACCCAGAACGTTTCAATACAGAGTTTCCCCAAACAAAAAATAAAATTGTAAAAGAAAACAAAAAAGATATTGCTGCCATAATAAAAAATATTAAATCAAAACTGCCCGGACGCATAATCAATATAATTATCTGGGTTTTGCCGATTTATACCCTTGTTTTTATTCTTAATAGCAATGGCTTTTTTGATTATCTGAACAAATCCCTGGCAGGTGTTGTCACACTAACAATCATGCCTGTTGAGTCCTTGTCTGTTGTTATTTTGAGCTTTGCTGCTGAATTCACATCAGGATTTGCGGCGGCCGGAGCATTGATGGATGCGGGCATCATAACTATTAAACAAACAGTCATTGCTCTGTTGCTTGGAAATATTCTTGCTTTTCCCATCAGAGCCCTTCGTCACCAGCTTCCCAGGTATATGGGAATTTTCTCTCCCAAAATGGGACTGCAACTGTTATTATCAGGTCAAATATTCAGAGTATTGAGTATAATATTAATGGGTACCCTTTATTATATAATGGCATAATATGAATCCAATAGACATTATCGGTATCGGACAGGGCAAAAAAGATCTTACATCACAACACATGAGGTTAATCAAAGACTGCGATGTATTGGTTGGCGGCAGACGTCATCTTGAAATGTTCGATTATCCTGATAAACACAAAATTCCTATCACTGGTCAAATTGACTATGTTGTTAAAGCTATTAAAGAACAAATGACTTTTCACAAAATTGTTGTTCTGGCTTCCGGAGATCCCTTGTTTTACGGCATTGGCTCAACGCTAACTCAATATTTTGAAAAAACTCAATTAAATATTCATTCAAACATTTCATCAGTTTCTGCTGCTTTTGCAGCAATAAAAGAGCCATGGCATGATGCAAAAATAATCAGCCTTCACGGAAAACAGCAGGAATCATTTTCCTTTGCAAGACTCGGCAAAGAGAATAAAATCGCTTTTTTAACTGATCCGAAAATGAATCCGCAATATATTGCAGCAGGACTTATTAAAGAAGATCTGTCTAATTTCAAATTTTGTGTTTTGGAAAATCTTGGGAACAAAAATAAAGAAAAGATAACATGGTTTGAAAATCTTGCCCTGGTAGAAGAACAATTCTTTTCCCAGCCCAATATAGTAATTTTGCTGAGCCGGTTAAAAAAAAACAGAAAATTTTTACGTGAAACACATATTGGTATGGAGGACTCCTTATTTAAGCATTCAAAAGGTCTGATTACAAAGTCTGAAGTCCGTTGCATTTCCTTGTCCAAATTAAAACTGACCAAAAAAAATCATGTGGTATGGGATATTGGATCAGGATCAGGTTCTATTGGTATTGAAGCTTCACTTCAGGTTCCCTGGGGCCGGGTGTATGCCATAGAAAAACACCCTGGACGAATCCTAGATATTAATCACAATATTCAAAGCTTTAACTGCAATAATATGAAGGTATTAAATATTGTCTTTCCAGAAGGAATCCAAGACTTGAAGACCCCGGATCGAATTTTTATTGGTGGGGGTGGAAAAAACCTTGAGCAAATTATTAAGGTCTCCTGCGAAAGGCTTGTTCCCTTTGGAATTATTGTGATTAATACTGTATTGCTGCAAAGCCTTGAGACCTCTTTAAGGATCTTAAAAGAATATAAATTTGATCCAAATGTTTTGCAAATTCAGGTGTCGAGATCAAACTCAAAAGGCATGCCCTTTGGAGATAGGCTTGAAGCATTAAACCCGGTTTGGATCATATCAGGATCAAAACCTAAGCTAAGGTAAGGTATATGAAGGAGAATAAGAATAAAGTTGTTTTCGCGGGTGCCGGGCCAGGTGATCCTGACCTCATCACTATTAAATCCATGAAAGCACTGAAATCCGCCGATCTTATCATTTATGCAGGATCTCTGGTGCCTGAAGCTGTGCTGTGCTGGAAGGGCGAGAAAACCGAAACAAAATCCAGTGCCGGCATGGATCTGAACCATATTATTGATACAATAAAAACATATCATGCCAAGGGGAAAAAAATTGTTCGCCTGCATACTGGCGACCCCTCCCTCTATGGTGCAATTTTTGAACAAATGAGGGAACTTGAAAAAGTCAACATTCCCTACGAGGTTATTCCAGGTGTTACAGCAGCATTTGCCGCAGCTTCCAAAATGAACATGGAATATACACTGCCCGAGGTAACCCAGACCTTGATTCTGACAAGGATCTCCGGAAGAACACCCGTCCCTGAATCAGAGGATCTTGAGAAGCTTGCATCCCATCAATCTTCAATGGCCATATATTTAAGCATAGGCCATACTGAAAAAGTTCAGCAAATACTGGAAAAACATTATGGCAGAGAATCCTTGTGCGCATTGGCCTATAAGGTAAGCCATCCCCAGGAAAAAATAATTTATACAAAGATAAAAAATCTTGTAAAAACCTGCCAAGACAATTCCATCACAAGACATGCCTTGATCATTGTTGGAAAATCTGTTGAAGCAAGCATTGACAATCAGGCTATTTTAAAATCAAAACTATACGATTCGACATTTTCCCATGGATATAGAAACGCTGAAAAATAAAATACCTCCAGACCCTATTGCCATCTGGAGCATTACACCCAATGGAAAGATCCTTGGTCAAAAAATCAAGGATGGGCTCAAGGGTTCAACTCTTTTTGTCTCTGCCAAAATTGGGGGAAATGATAAAGAAAATCCAATTACATTTAAAAACCTATCCAAGGAGATCCAATGCCAATTTAATAAGTTTTCAGGGCATGTTTTCATCTTTTCTACAGGGATCGCCGTACGAATCATTGCGCCTTTATTGAATTCAAAAATTATCGATCCCGGCGTCGTGGTGTTAGATGACAATGGAATCCATGCCATAAGTCTTATCTCCGGCCACCTGGGGGGAGCCAATGAGCTTACAAAAAAAATTGCTGCTATAATTTCCTGCACACCTGTCATAACCACTGCAACAGATATTAATAATATGCCGGCCATTGACTTGATAGCAAAAGATAAGGGCCTTTTTATCGAAACCCCCCAGAACATAAAACATATTAACATGGCGTTTCTTATGGGAGAACCTGTAAGTTTATTTGATCCTTTCGGCTTCATTAAAAATGATCTGCCAAAACCCTTTTGGACAAATAAAAGCGTAGAGGATCATGCAATAAAGAAAATATTCTGTTCCTACGAAACCAGAGAGGTTTCACGTGAAACTCTAATTTTAAGACCGCCTGTCTTAAGCATAGGCATTGGGTGCAACAGGGGAACAAGCTGCAAAAAGCTTAAACAATTTTTATTTATGGTTTTAAAAAAAGAGGGTTTGTCAGTTAACAGCATTTGTCAATTTGCAACAGCAGACATCAAAAAGGATGAGTTAGGTTTATTAGCTCTTTCAAAGGAAATGAAAATTCAAATAGTTTTTTATGACAAAAAAAATTTAAATTCAGTGAAAACAATTATGACGCCATCAAAAATGGCAGAGAAACATTTAGGAGTTAAAAGTGTATGCGAAGCAGCAGCGATTCTGGCAGGCAACAACGGAAAATTGATTGTTCCAAAGAAGAAAAACAAGGATGTCACCCTGGCCGTGGCAATAAAAAAATGATGCTTTATGTTATTGGTACCGGCCCTGGAGACATTGCCTACATGTCACAGAGGGCGATTGAAATTATTAAGCAAGTGGATTGTATAGCAGGATACACAACTTATATCGATTTAATTACAGATTTAGTACAGGGCAAAGAAATCATCTCAACGGGCATGATGAAAGAGGTGGAGAGGGTTGAAAAAGCCATCGAACATGCCTTAACCGGGAAATCATGCGCCCTTGTTTCAGGTGGAGACCCAGGCATTTACGCCATGGCAGGCCTAGTCTTTGAAGTCTGTAAACAACGAGATATAAACCTTTTAAGGGCGCAAAACAAAGAAAATGACCCTGATAGCGCACAGGGTCTGTTTCTTGAAATTGTTCCGGGAATTCCAGCCTTAGCCGCCGGTGCTGCCCTGGCTGGTGCGCCATTGACTCATGATTTTGCGGCGATTTCTTTAAGTGACCTTCTTACCCCCTGGGAAAAAATAGAAAAAAGACTTATTTGCGCTGCCATGGCAGACTTTGTAATTGTCCTGTATAACCCGAAGAGCAAAAAAAGAACCTGGCAATTAAAAAAGGCACAGGAACTTATTTTGGAACATAGGGAAGGCACAACACCTGTTGGAATCATCACCGGTGCCATGAGAGAAAATCAGAACATCTCATTTACAACCCTTGATCAACTGGATAAGGCGCAGGTCGGGATGCAGACGGTTTTGTTTGTAGGTTCCAGTGCTTCTTTAAGATACCTGGATTTTCTGTTTACCCCGAGAGGATATTCAAAAAAATATGAAATTTAAAAATAGCAAAACTACTTTGGGAGACCAGTGATGGAAGGATATGTTCAAATTTACACTGGCAATGGCAAAGGGAAAACAACAGCTAGTCTGGGGCTTGCTCTCCGGGCTTATGGTGCTGGGCTAAAAGTCTATATAGGCCAGTTTTTAAAAAAAGGGGATTATTCTGAAATAAAAGCTTTGTCCGGATTTGAAAATATTAAGATTGAGCAATACGGCCTTGGCAACTTTATTAAAGGCAATCCATCGGATGAAGATATTGCTGCTGGCGGGGAAGGGTATAAAAAATTATGTGAAATTTTAAAACAAAACAAATATGATGTGGTCATCGCGGAAGAAGCAAATGTTGCGGTCATGTTCAATATTATAACAGAAAAAGAACTTTTAGGCTTGATCGACATGAAATCCAAAAATGTTGAACTGGTTATAACAGGACGGGGTGCAACAAAAAAAATAATTGAAAGAGCAGATCTTGTTACGGAAATTAAAGAAATCAAACACTATTATAAACAAGGCGTTGCCGCCCGGATTGGGATCGAAAAATGATGAAAAAAAATATTGCAATTTTAGGAACTGGATCTGATGTTGGGAAAAGTATCCTTGCCGCTGCTCTTTGCAGGTCCCTTGCAGACAGGGGCGTTAAGGTGGCACCCTTTAAATCTCAAAATATGTCCAATAACTCGGGCATTACTCCCGAAGGTCTTGAAATGGGACGTGCCCAGATTGTCCAGGCAGAAGCCGCTAAAATTGCTCCCCATGTCAATATGAACCCCATACTTTTAAAACCAACAGGAGAAAAACAGTCCCAGGTCATTCTCAATGGAAAAATACATGGGAATCATACTGCCATGGATTACCATAGGAACAAAGGCTTTTATTTTAAAAAATCTTGCCAAGCATTTGAGCGGCTTGAACAGACCTATGACCGAATAATTCTGGAGGGTGCGGGCTCCTGCGCTGAAGTCAATCTGATGCCCAATGACATTGTGAATTTTGCAATGGCTGAATATGCCAATGCAGATGTCATCCTTGCGGCAGATATCCACAGGGGAGGTGTTTTTGCACAGATTATCGGAACACTTAAGTGCCTCCCGCAAAAGTACCGGGACATGATAAAAGGATTTATTATCAATCGTTTCAGAGGAGACATCGCCCTGTTTAAAGATGGCGTAGAATGGATAGAAGAGCAGACAAACAAAAAAGTATTGGGTGTTCTGCCCTGGTACACGCATTTTAAAATTGATGCTGAAGACTCGGTGGAGATTGAAGAATGCACTAATTTTAAAGACTTTAACCCTGATATGCCGGCAATCGGCATTATCCGGCTGCCCCATATTGCAAATTTCACGGATTTTCATGCCCTGTCAAAGATAAAAGGAATTCAAACGATTTTCATTGACAGACCGCACCATTTAACAAAATTTAATGCCGTGATTATACCGGGATCGAAAAATACCCGTGCAGATCTTGGGTGGTTAACAAAGAATTTTAAAGATCCTCTTCAAGAATATTATAAATCAAAAGGATGCATTTTTGGAATTTGCGGTGGCTATCAAATGCTGGGCGAGTTTGTCGATGATCCCGACGGGCTTGAAGGAACTCCTGGAAAGACAAAAGCCCTTAATCTTTTGCCTGTTCAAACTATATTAAAGGCGCCTAAAACGACGACTTTAAGCGATTTTCAATGGGAAAATGCCAAAGGCAAAGGATATGAAATCCATATGGGGTATACATCCTTAAGTGCGGCGGGAGCTTCTCTCCTTAAAATCAGTTCCAGAAATTCCATTCCATGCACAAAAACAGATGGGTGCATATCAGAGGACGGCAGAGTTTCTGGAACATATATGCACGGTTTTTTTGATTCCTCGCAAATTTTATTAAAATGGTTAAAGACAATAGGATTAGACGCAAATTATCCATGTGATGACATGCTCAATTTAAAAGAGAGGGACTATCGCCTCTTAAAAGAGCACTTTGAAGCCCATATTGATATGAGTCATATCTTTTAAATTAAAATTTGTTTGAATTAAAAAAATTGCAAATGAATTTTGAAGTTATAAAAACGTTTGTAGCTTGATACGTTGAAAAAATGATATGCGTATAAACATAGTTGTAAAAACTTTTTAAAAAAAGAACTGTGTTGAAAATTTTTCGCGTCCATAAAAAAATAAAAATTTACAGACGAATTAAAAATTAAATTTGTTTGCTTTTTAAAACTAGACAAAAAAATAAAAATGAATTTTGCAAATATAAAAATGAAGAGGAGCCTTTTGCTCTGAAAAAATTAAACAAGACATGAATTTTTTGAAAAGACATTTCAAAAACCATTTTTTGAACTGGCAAGACTATTTTTTTATAAACGGTACTGAAAAAATTATTTTATGAACTGCGCCTGATGATATTAATTCGCTTTGAAAAAATTTAATCTCTGAAACAACAAAATCATCGGAATGGAAATCTTTAAACTCCTGCAACAGCTTAATCATGGTTTTTGGATAAATTGGCTGTTTAATCCTTGCCAATGTCAGGTGGGGGGAAAATCTTCTATTCTCCCTTTTAATTTCCATGTCCTCAAAAAAGATATCCTCCAGACGATTAACAAGTTTTTCCAAAACATCTGTCTGTCCTCTTGCTCCAGACCAGATGACCTTGGTATTTTGTACAGATGGAAACACCCCTATACCTGAGGCTGACAAAGAATGAATTGGTATTCCTGCTACCGCCTTGATCATGCATGCTTTAATAGCATCAATCTTGCTGACATTTACATTTCCAAAAAATTTCAGGGTTAAATGCATGTTGGCGGGCTTTGGCCAGGAAGCCTTAATGCCTGATTTTCGCAATTTTCCCTGAAGATCATGTAAAAATTTTTTGATCTCCTTTGGAAAAGATATGGCAATAAATGCTCGAATATGGCTGTTGCCTTCTGTCACTATAAATTTTTATTTTTGAACCCGAGCAGAACCCTGTAAGGCCCTGGAGTTCCAGGTGGTATAAGGGCCACTCGATCATTGTCTTGAATTATTGTATCAAAAGGAGCGACTTTCCCATTAATAAACACAACCTCAACATCTTCAGGCTCTAATTGAACCTGCCTGATTAAATCTTTTGCACGAATTCCTGGTTTGAACGTCATGGTCACATTTGAATATCCAACTTGTTTTTCTTTCAACTTTTTCTGTAAAAACGAAAATGCATTAAATGTGATGACCGGCATAGAGTACCCCTTTTTTCTTATATTAGAAAAATTATTATTTGTGTATAATATAAGGAATCTTACAGCTTCACAATGGTTTTTAAAAGTGGAAAAAACAAACAATGCTGTTTCCTCTTAATTAACCTTTTAAAATCATTGAAAAAATTAAGTTGTGCAGATATACTTATCTTTATGCGACTTAAAATTATCATATTAATATTAGCTTTATTTGCTTTTTTGTCAGCTGCCGCCGGGGGATTTTTCTATTATTACTCTTTTCGAAAAGCTGCTTTTCAAAAAACAGAAGCTGACGCATATTCCAGGCTGAACCTTTTAACAGACCAGCTATCCACCTATCTTTCAGAGCATATCAAGCCGGTTAAGACTCTTTCAGGTATTAATGAATTAGCCACAGCGCTTAAAGATACCAACCTGGAATCAATTTACAAAGCCAATAAGATCCTTGATAATTTTACAAAATCCCTTGATCTTGAAGTCAGCTATCTTATGGATAAAAATGGGATTACCTTATGTTCGAGCAATCGAAATGCCAAAGACAGTTTTGTGGGAAAAGATTTTTCTTTCAGACCCTACTATACAAAAGCCATCATTGGAATACCTGCAACCTATCTTGCCCTTGGCACCACTTCCAGAAAAAGAGGCGTTTACTACTCTCACCCTGTTTATGATAAAACCCATATCCATATCCTTGGAGTTGCTATTATTAAGGCTTCTGTGGAATTTGTTGAAACAAAGCTGTTTCCAAAATCTGATGATACTCTCCTTTTTGTTGATCCTGATGGTGTTATTTTTATCTCCAACAAAGACAAATTAAAGTTTAATTTTTTATGGAAACCAAATGAAAAACAAATTTATACCATAGAAAATTCCAAACAATTTGGTAACGGTCCCTGGGCCTGGGCCGGGTTTTCAAAGAATCAAACCGGTGATGTAACAGATAAAAAAAACTCTCGCTACATTTTTTCAAGCCTGGCTGTGACAAATTATCCTGACTGGAAAATCATTAATTTAAGAAACTACAATGAAATTACAAAACAGGTATCCAAGCCCTTTGTAAGGGTTATCGGACCTGCTATCATCTCTATATTAATCCTGACCGGAATTCTGGTTTTGATTCTTTATTTGCTGGGGATCCAGGAAATTACAAAACGTAAAAAAGCAGAAAAAAAACTTCGGATCAGTGAAGAAAGGTATAGGCGTATCTACCACAAAACCCCGGTCATGCTTCATTCAATTGATATTCAAGGACGAATTATCAGGGTTTCTGATCACTGGGTAGAAGTGATGGGACAAAAAAGGGAAGATGTAATTGGCAAACAGCTCATAAGCTTTTTTACACCTGATTCAAAAAAATATGCAATCAATGTTATTTTCCATCGTTTTTTCAGAACTGGCTTCTGTAAAGATGTTCCCTATACCTATGTTAAAAAGAACGGTGAAAAAATGGAGATCCTGCTCTCATGCTACGGGGTCAGGGATGAGAATGGCAAAGTTGTACGATCCCTGGCCGTGAGTGTGGATGTAACAGAAAAAAATCGTACACAAAGAGATCTTCAAATCGCCACAGAAAAGCTATCACAATATTCTCATGATCTTGAACAGCAGGTCAAAAAGAGGACCATCCAGCTTGAAAAAGCCCAGGATAATTTAAAAAGCCTGTCCAAAAACATTATTGCCTCCCAGGAAAGGGAAAAAGCTTTGGTTGCAGGGGAACTCCATGATCACCTGGGACAGGTGTTGACAGCCCTGCGTATTGATGCAGTATGGGTTGAAAAATTTTTAACGCGCTTTGATGAAAATGCCGGAAACAGAGCCGGGAAAATGTGTTCTTTAATCGATGATACCATTAATGATGTAAGAGACATGGCCTACCGCTTAAGGCCAAGGGTGCTGGATGACCTTGGACTTGCCGATGCATTGGAATCTTTGCTATCTGATTTTGAAAAACGTTCTAATGTTTCATGTGTGTTCAAGCACGATGAGATTCCTAAAATCAACAACACTCTTTCTACTGCATTATATAGAATTGGGCAGGAAGCTGTGACCAACTCCCTTCGCCACTCAAATGCCACCACCATTATAGTAGAATTAAAAACAAAAGACGAGGATATCATTCTATTCATACAGGACAACGGATGCGGATTTGATGTTGTCAATAACAACGGCG
The DNA here is from genome assembly GCA_964457495.1 of uncultured Desulfobacula sp. Lineage (GTDB taxonomy): Bacteria > Desulfobacterota > Desulfobacteria > Desulfobacterales > Desulfobacteraceae > Desulfobacula. Next base: position 1,304 of record CAYWGN010000081.1, on the reverse strand, counting down.
TTAATGGATTTGGCCTTGAGGGAATGAGAGAGCGGGCCAATCTTGTTGGTGGAAAACTTGATATCTCTTCCCGATTGTCCCAGGGAACAAGTATTTGCTGTAAAGTAAAAGTAAAAGGATAATGCATGATTAAGGTACTTCTTGCCGATGACCACTATATTGTCCGGGAAGGCTTAAGAAAAGTTCTGGAAGACAGTAATGAAATTGAGGTGATTGCTGAAGCAGCTGATGGTGAAACTGCTTTGGATGAGGCTATAAATAAAAAACCTGATGTTGCAGTGATTGATATTTCCATGCCAGGCATGGATGGACTTGAGGTGGTGGCCCGGTTAACCAGTTATTGTTCGGATGTGCCAGTCCTTATTTTGACCATGCATGATGAAGAGCAATATGTTATCAGGGCAATAGAAGCAGGTGCCATGGGATATGTCACAAAGCAGTCTGCTCCTGAACAGCTTGTGGCAGCTGTAAAAAAAATCCATGCCGGAGGACGGTATTTAACTGAAAAGGCAAGTGAGGCTTTGGCCCTTAGAGTAATCCGGGGAAATAAAAAAGGGAGCCTTACAGAATCCCTTTCTATGCGCGAACTTCAAGTACTGCGAAAGCTTGCCATGGGCTCGACAAACAGGGAAATCGCGATATCCTATAATATCAGTATCAAAACAGTTGATACCTATAGGTCCAGAATATTAAAAAAACTGAATATAAGAAACAATGCTGAATTGTCCAGGTATGCCATTCAAAACAAACTGGTGGAATTATAACTTAATGATTCAGCCGGTCAAAATTATAGAATATTTTATTTAAAGTGGCTTTGCACTGTGCCATTTCTTTTGAAGAAATTTGTTGTTCTGCCTCTTCTAACAATTCTTCAACAACGGCAATCAAATCTGCTTTAAAATCTTTGGCTTTATTGGTGAGATAAACAAGTTTGCTTCGCTTATCATTCCTGTCCGGGATTCTTAACACAATATTCTTTTTTTCCAGGACATTTAAAAGTCTTGTAATGGCAGCTTTGTCTTTTACCGCTATATTGGAAAGCTCCTGCTGGGTCTGTCCGTCTTTGCGATACAGATGAACAAGGATGCTCCACTGCTCATAACTTACGTCAAACCCGGCATCTGAAAATTTTTTAGTCAGTCTTTTAATAATTGATCTGGATGTTCGGCCCACCAAATATGCAATAGATGTGTCAATAACTTTTTCAAATGTTTCCATATAATTATGTCTTATTTTCAGATTAAAATTATTATCAAATCAATACGTCTGTACCATCCCGATTATTTTTATTCCGGCTTTCTAAG
>CAYWGN010000080.1:0-18347 GCA_964457495.1 uncultured Desulfobacula sp. | reverse complement strand
CAGTGTATCCAGATTGAACAAAGCACTGTCCAGCTATATAGATCAGGAGGACGAGTTGATCCAGCAGACCTTTCCCCACTATTTTGAAAAACGCCAGACAGACGGGGTGGATTATATGATGTATATCGGTGCCTCCATGATGGAAAACCAGCAGCTTGCCAAGTTCCATATCAAAGATTTAACGCTCTGGCAGCTGATGCTTTCCTGTGGCCTGGCCTTGCGCACAGAACAGGTTAAGCAGGAATTAAAAACCCCCTTGGACACATGCCACCTCATCCTTATCAACCATACTCCGCTTTCAATCCGATTCAGGTTTGACGAAAAACGATTTGATGTGGATGGTGCCTATGATGTCCGCCATGAAATCATAAAATCCCGCCTGGACAAGGCATTGATCAAAGGATCAGGAGAAAGACTGACCCAGCCCGGTCGGATTGCAGTGGTCTATTCCAACCCGTCCGAAGGCGAGGGAATCCAACAACATATTAATTTCCTCATTAGCCTTGGCAAACTCCATGATGACCTTGAAATTCTGACTCTTGAGGATATGCCGGATGTCCGGGGACTGAAAGCCCTCAGGGTTGGTGTGAACCTGAAATCCATGGCCATGAATAATATCATTAAAATGAAGACGGGTTAACTTACTTCTGCATGGATAAAACCATTTTGTAATAGTTCAGCCCGTTAAAAGAAATTATCTCATAGCCCTGTCTGATGGATATTTGCAGGAGGTTAAGCGTTTAGCATCGAACAAAAATATCCATCGGATAGGGCGGTTTAAAGCATAAGAGCTGAATAGTTACACCATTTTAAATCAATTTAAGCAATATATCCAGAATTTATAGGGATGAAAAAACAAATGGATAAAATCTCAACCTCTGGCGTAGATATCATGTCCTCCATGGATGAAATCGCTTTAAGCTGTTCTGCTGAACCTTCCAACCCCATGGCAGACTACGAGAAACCAGGTTACAAACTGTGTTCTTATGTGGACAAATTTATTAAAACCCATGCCGGGGCTATTCCCATCATCAAATCAAAGCTTGGGAAAGATGACCTTTTTTCAACATTTCATGTCCGATGCGGTATCAAGCGAAATAAATACAAGGTGGCTCCCGGGCTTTATGGCATTGGGAAACCAGATAAAAATTGTGAGGTGCTTGTTACTGCAAACTTTAAATTGACCTTTGATCATTTGAGAAAAGAGTTGGCTGACATCAATGCATGGATTCTTGTACTTGATACAAAAGGGATCAATGTATGGTGCGCAGCAGGCAAGGGAACCTTTTCAACCATGGAACTTGTGAACAAAATTAAAGACTGTACACTTGAAAAAATCGTAGATCACAAAAGGATCATTGTTCCCCAGTTGGGAGCAACTGGTGTGTCAGCAGGGGATGTTAAAAAACTATCTGGATTCAGGGTGGTATATGGCCCGATACGTGCCAATGATATCCCTGCCTTTTTAAAGAATAAAAGAAAGGTGGATAAAAACATGAGACAGGTTACCTTTAACTTATATGAACGGTTTATCCTGACACCTGTGGAAATTCAAATTGTGTTAAAACCAGCACTGATCGCAGCACTTGTCCTGTTCATCGTTTCAGGTTTTGGACCGGGTATTTTTTCTTTTTCCGGGGCCTGGGAAAGAGGCGTGATATCTTTTTTTGCCCTTATTGCAGGAATAGTTTCAGGGGGATTTGTTACCCCAGTGCTGCTCCCCTTTATCCCATCCAGACAATTTGCCCTCAAAGGGATCATTGCCGGAAGTGTATTGTCCATACCACTTTTGGCACTGATTTCCACTGCTATTAAAGGTGTATCAGGATTTGCCGCACTGTTTTTATTTAGTGTAACCATCAGCTCTTATCTGGCCATGAATTTTACAGGGGCAACACCGTTTACATCACCCTCAGGGGTTGAAAAAGAAATGAAACGTTACATTCCCATGCAATTGGCAAGCCTTGTGATTTCATCCGGGCTTTGGATATATTCTGCGTTTTAACCTAATTTCGGAAGGATGAACCATGAAAGATTTAAGATATTTAGATGATGTATCAACCCTGGTACTTGACAAAGAAAAATGTATCGGCTGCAGCTTGTGTACAGAGGTCTGCCCCCAGGCTGTTTTTGAAATGAGAGATAACAAGGCCCATATTGTTGATTTCAACGCCTGCATGGAATGTGGTGCATGTGTCAACAACTGCCCTTCAAAGGCTATATCCGTGAGTCCCGGTGTTGGTTGAGCTGCCTATATTATCCAGGTCTGGATAAAGGGTAAAGAAAACGCCTCCTGCGGCAGCGGAGCGTGCTGCTGATCAAAGGCCTTGTGCTCAGCCCCCAGAGGAGGGTATGCTCACAAAGATTATCAGGTTTTCAGCCAAGCACTATATAGGTTCTTTTTCCGCGGAAGATTTATCGCTTTGGTTTAATTCCGGTTTCTTTTCAAATGTCAGTTCAATCCTTGTAGGACTCATATTTACAACATCAATCCTGTCATTGGGCAGGGTTAAATTTCCTGTATTAATACTATAAAAAGTCGTGCCAAGTCGTGCCGAAAACAGATCAATAGAAGTAAGGACATTGTTTTTATTTAACAGACTGACATCTTTTCTAAGCCCGCGGAAGGTAATGGAAATTTTAGGGTCCTTTGGCTGGGATACCATAAGTTCTGTTGGAATATTTCTAAAATTAAGGGGCAAATCGATTTTTTTTTCAAAATTCTGCTGCCCAGCAAGGACCATCCATAGAATAAACACCGATGTAAAAACAATTGCCTTTATTTTATACCGCCTGGTAAACCAGGATTTAATTTTTTCTTTAATATTTGTATGCACCTCTTTTTGCACAATTATCACATTCTCAATAATCTCGGACAATTCTTTTTGATCTTTTACCTTTTGGATTTCCTGATCCCCGACAAATGATATTTCCCCTCTTTCCTCTGAAATAATCATTACCCATGCATCGCATTGTTCAGTCAACCCCAGGGCTGCCCTATGTCTTGTTCCCCATTCCTGGGGAAGATCCTCCCTTGCAGACAAGGGCAGATAACAGGATATTTTTAAGATTTTCCCCTTGGAAATAAGAACAGCACCATCATGCAGAGGTGATTCTTTATAAAAAATGGAATTCAATATTTCAGGCTGGGGATCACATTCCATAGAAATCCCTTTTGTGATCAAATCAAACACCAGGTCTGTTCTTTCAAAAATAATGAGTGCGCCAATTTTTTTTGCTGAGGCATCAAAGGCCCAGCCGGCAAACTCAGCTATCCAGGTATCCGTAGCAGAACCCTGTTTCAATCCAAAGGTTTTCAGAGGATTAAACCGCTCAAGCATCTGCCTGATTTCTTTTTGAAACAGAATAATCAAAAGGATAACAAAAACCTGCCATAAAATCTGGAATACCAAGGTGGTCAAAAAAAGACCCCAGGCTTTGGCCACGATAAAAATCCCGCTTAAAAGGACAATACCAATCAGAGCTTTAAAGGCTTTGGTGCCCCAGAACCATATATAAAGCTGATAGGCAACCATAGTTATAAACAAAATATCAAGAACATCCGGCAACCCGATATTCGACAATATGGCAAGCAAATTCATGATCCTACTTTCTCATGTTTGATTTTACAATTTAATATTTCATTCACCATTTACCATTAATGAAATATCTGCTGGTAATGATTCATTTATTTGTAAACCAAAAAAGCTGATTTGTATAGATTAAATCTTTACCTTCACAAACCAACTCATCAACATAATAACGCTTGCCGTTAGTAACATAACGCGTTATTATATTTGCATGATAAAATCTTTTAAAAAACAAATGATGGTTTGAATAAATATGTACGGATGGACCGGCACCCGTTGCAAGGCTGTTTGCCTTAATACATGGCTTCAATCAGATCTTTAAACGCCTCATTGACAAATTTTCGCTTAATTTTCATGGTAGGGGTCACTTCACCGTCCTCTTCGTAGAGCCGCTTGGGAAGAATGGTGAATTTTCTAATATTTTCAACCCTTGCAAGGGTTTCATTAACGTTTTTAACTTCCCTGTCAATGAGGGCAATCACCTGTTCGTCACAGGTTAAATCTTTATAAGTTGAAAACTGGATCTTGTTATCCTGGGCAAATTTTGCCACATTGTCCTCATCAATCATAATAAGGCAGGATAAGAATTTCCGCCTGTCCCCAATCACAACGGTATCATTAATGTAGATACTTGCCTTGAGTTTATTCTCAATATACTGGGGAGTAATATTTTTACCCCCTGCTGTTACAATAATATCTTTTTTGCGGTCTGTTATTTTTAAAAACCCATCCCCATCGATCTCTCCCACATCTCCTGTATACAGCCAGCCATCAATAATGGTTTCAGTTGTTGCTTTATCGCTCTTATAATACCCTTTAAACACTCCTGGAGATTTGACAAGAATTTCGCCGTCTTCCGCAATTTTAATCTCTATTCCTTTTAAGGCTATTCCCACTGTCCCGAATTTGGTTTTATCTTCTGGAGAAAGGGTGGTGACCCCTGTTCCTTCTGTCTGGCCATACCCTTCAATCAGATTCATTCCAATGGACTGGAAAAACCGCAACACCTCTTTTGATATGGGAGCCGCCCCGGAAATAGCCACCCGGATATTTTCAAAGCCAAGTCGTTCTTTCAGCTTTCTGAAAACCGCAAACCAGGCAATGAAATAAAAACCTTTGAGAAAAAGACCGGGGATCTTAAAATTCATTACACAATCCGCCCGTTTTTCGCCTATTTTCAGGGCAATATTGAAAACAAGCCGCTTAAACCACGTGGCATCCGACATTTTGATCATGATATTGGAATAGTATTTCTCCCATATCCTTGGGACGGCATATCCAACGGTGGGAGAAACTTCCATCATATTTTGCATGACCGTATCCGGCTTTTCCACAAAGTTGACAGTATAGGCATATTTTATATGGATAAAAACTGTGAAAAGCCGTTCAAAAACATGGCACAACGGCAGAAAGGACAAAACATTATCCTTTCTGTATATTTTAATAATTGAGTTAACTGCACTGGCCATCCATGTCACATTTTTATGGGTGAGCATGGCACCTTTGGGCGGACCTGTTGTACCCGATGTATATATTAGCACTGCAAGATCATCCGGCGTGACCTCGGCCTGCCTGTCTTCAAAAAGAGTGGGATGCAGTTCATCTGCTTCTTCACCTTTTTCAATCAATTGATCAAAAGTCATGACCATAGGATCGGTGAATGCCAGAAGCCCTTTTGTGTCCCATACAATGACCTTTTTTAAAAGTGGTGCATTCTGTCTGAACATCAGCCATTTGTCCAGCTGTTCTTCATTTTCCACAAATAAAAACTTTGCATCACAATGATTCACCACATACTCAACCTGCTGCCAGGCATTGGTAGCATAAACCCCTACAGAAACCCCTCCCACGCATTGAATACCCATATCAGCCATAACCCATTCAATGCTGTTATCGCCTATAATACAGGCTGCATCACCTTTTTCAAAGCCCATGGATACCAGGGCACATCCAATCTTTTTAGCCTTGTCATGGTATTGCTGCCAGGTAATATCATGCCACAGGCCCAACTCTTTTGTTCGCATTGCAACCTTTGCGCTGTTTTGAACAACCGTCTGGTTAAATACCTGGGGAATTGTCTCAAATATGGATTCTGTTTTTTTCATCGCCATGCTTTCTTTCTTTTCCATCGCTGATAGCCTTTAGCTGATGCCTCGGATTTTATGCCAAGATAAAACTCTTTGACATCCTTGTCTTCCAAAAGATCTTTTGCTTTTCCTTTCATTACAAACCGCCCGTTTTCAAGGATCAGGCCTGTGGAAGAAATGGAAAGTGCCATATTAGCATTCTGCTCCACCAGAAGGATGGTTGTCCCTTTTGCGTTTATCTCCCTGATAATAGAAAAAATATCTTTTACCAGGATGGGAGAAAGCCCTAAAGAAGGTTCATCAAGGATCAAAAGTCTGGGTCTGAGCATCAAAGCTCTCCCTATGGCAAGCATTTGCTGCTCTCCACCCGAGAGTGTGCCTGCCCATTGGTTGGTTCTTTCCTTTAAAACAGGAAAATACTCAAAGACCTGTTCAATATCCTTTTTTATGCCTGACGAGTCTTTCCTGAGATAGGCCCCCATTAATAAATGCTCATGAACGGTGAGTTCATCAAAAACTTCCCGGCCTTCCGGCACATAGGCAATACCTTTACGGACAATTTTATCCGTATCCCATTTTTGAATGGGAATACCGTCAAATTCAATGATGCCCTTGTCCGGCTGGTCTTCTATCTGGCCCATGATGGTCTTTAGGATAGTTGATTTTCCTGCTCCATTATTGCCCAGAATGGTTGTGATGCTTCCCTCTTCCACAACAAAAGAAGCGCCTCGGATAGCATAAACCAGATCATAATAGGTCTCGATATTTTTTACTTCAAGCAGATCAGGCATATTCAGTTTTCCTCCCCAATGTAGGCTTTGAGGACTTCTTTATTCTGCTGGACCTCTTCGGGGATTCCAAGGGTGACCTGCTTTCCGAAATTAATGGCCAGAACACGGCTTGAAATATCCATGACCATTTTCATATCATGCTCAATGAGCAAAATGGAAATCCCCAACTCATCCTGAATATCCTTAATCCAGAAAATCATATCCTGCTTTTCTTCCGAGTTCATGCCGGCACAGGGTTCATCCAGCAGGAGCAGATCAGGTTCCAGTGCAAGGGCTCTTCCCAATTCAATCAGCTTCTGGGTCCCATAGGGCAAAGCACCTACAAACTTGTCCCGCACATTCTCAAGCTCCAGAAACTCGATAATTTTTTCCACTCGTTCACGATGCAAAATTTCTTCTTTCCCGGCAAAAGATCCTTTCCCCCACAGGAACATTCCTTTGAAAAGCCCTGTTGTCATGTGAATATGACGGCCCAGCATAATATTTTCCATGGTGTTCATATGGGAAAAAAGTTCAATGTTCTGGAACGTTCTGGCAATTCCCATCCTGGCAATGGTATCTGGCTTTTTGTTTTCAATGGAATTGCCTTTAAACTGGATATTTCCCTTATCAGGTTTATACAACCCGGATATGCAGTTGAAAAGGGTGGTCTTTCCCGCACCATTGGGACCGATCACAGAAAAGATCTCACCCTTGTTCATTGTAAAATTGATATCCTGGAGAGCCTTTATCCCGCCAAAGGAAATAGACAGGTGGTCAACCAGAAAAAAAGAGGATTCCATATTACTTTATACTCATCCAGTCCGTCAGCTTTTTGGCTTTTCCACCGGCAAGACACTGAACCAGAAATGTCTCAGATCCCCCCTGACGTGAATACATGTCATTCTTGTTAAACGGTTTATAACTGACTTCAGGGCCTATGCCTTTGAATCCATTTATCTGTTCCATTGCAGTAATAAAATTTTCCCTTGTCAGATCACGTCCTGTATTTCTCAATCCCTCAATCATAGGCTCGGTAAAAACGATGCCGGCATAATAAAAAACGCCCCATCTTTCTTCCTTAGCTGCATATTTATCAAACACTTCTTTTTTATATTTATTAAGCAAAGGGTGATTTGAATCTGGAAGCTCACCAAGAGTAGCCGTGATAACACCTTCCCAAAGGCCTTTTGAGATATGCATCATCAATGGAAAATCAGAAGTGGTACTGGTACTCATGAACTGGGGTTCAAACTTCATGGCCTTGGCTGTTCCGACAATTCTTACAGAATGTCCCACTCCTGTCCACATTAGTACCAGGTCTGCCTTGGATTGTCTCAGCTTCATCACATGGGGTTTAAGATCAGTATCTTTATTTTCCATGGACACCTGAGCAACTGCTTTCATGCCATGAGCCTTTAGTTCTTCAAGCGCCCCGCGCAGCCCGTTCTTCCCATATTCATCATTCAAATAAGCAATGGCAATCCGCTTTTTTCCCATTTCTTCAATGGCATATTTTATCAATGCTTTGGCTTCACCATGATACAGCGGATAGACGGCAAACAGATTTTTCTGGGGAGGGTTTACCCAGTGCAAGGAACCTGCAGCAGGCCCTACCCAGGGAATATTTTTTTTAGCCAGATAATCTCTAACAGCAAGCCCGGGAGATGTTCCCACGCCACAGGCCCAGGCAAACATCCCTGTGCCTTCCTGGAGTTCTTTAACCCCGGCCTTTGTTTTGGCTGGATTATATCCATCGTCAAACATGTGGTAAACAATTTTTCTGCCATGAATACCGCCATTGTCATTGATCCATTTAAAATAGTCGCCTGTACCCCTGGCAACATTACCCCAAGCCGCTGCAGGACCCGTCTGGGGGCCCCACTGCCCAAGATGGATTTCTGTGTCAGTCACACCCTCTTCAGCACAAAGATTTGGGGCAAAACTCAACAAAAAAGCCAAAGAAACAAATAAAACAAGCCTTAATCTTTTTTTCATCATTCCCTCCTTTTTAAACAATCATTGGTTCTATATTACGTTCACGTATTCCCTGATTAAAACCCGAGTTATACCCGAATTAAACTTTTTTTACATAATGTCTGGCAAAAAGACCGCTTGGCTTAACACACAACACAAGCACAATAATGACAAAGGCAACCACTGTCTTAAACTCGATAGAAATATACCCGCCAAACAGGTTTTCAATAATACCCAGCATATAAGCAGCAACGACGACCCCGGGCAAAGATGTCATTCCCCCCATGACGGCTGCAGCAAATCCCTTGAGCATGGGATCCCACATCATAAAAGGCTGCATGATGATCGGACAAATCAGCAGGCCTGCCACAGCCCCCACAAAAGAAGAAATCCCCCAGGTCATCATCATAATCCGATTGGTTCTGATCCCTACAATCTGTGCGGCTAAACTGTTTTGCTGGGTGGCTTTCATGGCAAGCCCCAATTTTGAATATTTGAAAAATAAAAAGAGTGTAACCATTAATATTAATGCTACCACCAATGTCAAAACTTCGAGTTTGCTGATAAAAATATCTCCGATAATGAAGCTGTCATAAGGGCTTATTGGAAACGGCATGGATTTTTGGTCTGCACCGAATTTCCATGACACAAATCCTAGAAGAACCATCTCAATACCAATGGTGATGACGATCATCCCCAGAATATTGGGCTCCTTTGCCCGCCTGAGAATTGCAAATTCTAAAAAGCATCCCAAAAGAACTGCGAATACGAATGCCCAAAAGAAAGCAAGATATACAGACATATTAAAAGAGGTTAAGAGCATCATGGCAAAAAAAGATGAAATAAGGGCCATTTCACCCTGGGCAAAATTGGGTACTTCAGATGTTTTATAAATGATGACCATGGCAAGACCCATTAAGGCATAGGAGCTTCCCACTGCAATACCGTTGACAATCATCTGGATCAAATCAATCATTTAGGTCTCCATATTAAAATGGCCAGGTTCGCCAGTATTTTTTGGTTCGGATCCATATGCCATAGAGCCCAAGGGGTTCAAACAGCATGATCCCAATCAAAATAGAACCAAATACAATATATTGAATATTGGATACACCCGTAATGGAAAACCAGCTTTTAGAAAGATGCTCCAGCCAATCCCCGACATAGGGAATATCCAGAATATTACGCAATTTCAAATCCAGCCAGCAAAGAAGCGTAGCGCCTGCAATGGCGCCCATCATGGAACCAAGACCTCCCACAACTACCATGGACAAAAACATGATGGACATCATCAAAGTAAAGATTTCCGGCTCAATAAACTTTAAAACAAAGGCATATAAACCACCTGCAATGCCGGCATAAAATGCACTCACTGCAAAGGCCAGCGTTTTATAATAAAGAATATTCACCCCCATGGTCTGAGCCGCGATATCAGCGTCCCTGATGGCAATAAATGCCCGGCCTACCCTGGTCTTGATCATGTTCCGCATAAAAAGCAAAAGGAAAATTGTCAGGGTAATTAACAGGTAATAAAACTCCTTATCCGTATCCAGAATCCAGGAGCCAATGGTGATGTCCGGTGCATGGATACCTTCCCTGCCACCAAAAAGTTCAATCCTTCCGATAATCTGGGTAATGGTCAATCCAAATCCCAGTGTGGCTATGGCAAGATAGGGCCCGTCAAGGCGAAGCGCAGGAAGGCCCAGCAGAAAACCGAAACAACCTGCAATAAAAGCTGCACATGGCAGAGCAAGAAGAAATGGGAATCCTGCCTTTACCATCAGGATAATCGTTCCATAGGCGCCAATGGCAAAAAACCCGGCATGACCAAGGGAAATCTGCCCTGTATATCCCACCAGAAGATTTAAGCCTGCCGCAACAATGATATTAATGGCAATATAATTGGCCACATAGATATAATAATTATCTACAAATAAAGGGAATAAATAGAGAGATCCGATTAAAACCAAAAACCAGAAAATAACAGACGGGGATGTTAAAAGCTGTACATCCTCATAATAATCTCTTTTCATATCCATTGAAGACAATCCTTTTATGCTCAGCTATCTGATGAAACAATATATATCCCTACTTATTTTCTAGCGCCTGAGTTGTCAAGCAAAAAAGGCCATCTTTGCATAATAGACAGTGTTTAATCTTTCTGTATTTATCACCAAAAATAATAATTAATGCTGCCGTCTTAAATCTTTTTTTTTCATTTTCCTGCCGGTTGGCACTTGAATATTTCCATGAAACATAGTATTTGTCACGGCAAGCCAATGTAGCTCAGGTGGCAGAGCAGCTCACTCGTAATGAGCAGGTCTACGGTTCGAATCCGTACATTGGCTCCATCCAAATGCCCTATAGGCCGGGGCTTCTGGAATTTTTTAACCATACCAACGAAATACTAAAAACCTCATGAAATATATTTTAAGGGATAGAAATCTAAGCATTTTATTTGTATCCACATTTTTATTTTTTACAAATGAGGCGCTGCTCCTGCCCACTCTACCCCTTCATTTATCAGCAGCAGGTTACAGCAATACCAGAATAGGAATAGTTCTTGGAGCATTTGCGCTTGGAGTTTTGCTTATACGACCTTTGTCTGGATTCATAACAGATGAAAAAGGACGAAAGGTTTCCCTTGTTTTGGGGGTTATGTTTTTTTTTGCAGCCCCTTTATTGTACCTTGTTTCTACTGATTTTTTATATTTGATTGTGATTAGATTTTTTCATGGGTTAGGGATTTCCTTTTATACAACAGCTTTTCCTGCATATATTACAGATGCGAGTGATGATCATACAAGGGGTGAGATATTAGGTCATATGGCAACCTCCACAACCTTAGCCTTTACATTGGGTCCATTGGTTGGAATGACAATTTTCAGTTCATATGGATTTAAGCCACTGATTTTCTTATGCACAATAACTGCATTGGTAAATCTTATCGTAATTTTACAAATATCAGAACTTCATAAAAAGACAGACAGAAAATTTAAAATCCCATACAAAGAAGTTGTCTTTAAAAGAAGTGTGCTTGTCTCTTCTTTTATCCAGTTGATTTATGCTATTATTTTCGGAGGGATCATGACATTTCTTCCTCTTCTTTTAGAAAATATTGAAGGAGTAAATATCGGTGTTTTTTTTATGGCGGAATCGGTTGTCATTATTGTCTGTAGATTCATGGCAGCTCAGATGTCCGATAAATATGGCAGGGGACCTGTGTTTTTCTATTCTTTTCTTATTATTCTTTGTGCTGTTTATTTAATATCAGAAATAAACACAATGCAGATCTTGATAGCCACAGCAGCTCTTTTTGGAATTGGGTCTTCATTGTGTTCACCAACACTTTCAGCTTTTATAGCAGACGATTCTGACCCATCTGCCCGGGGCACGGTTTTCAGTTTTTTTTATGGTGCCTTTGATGCCGGTGTTATTACCGCAGGTGCAATACTTGGATTTATCGCCGATCTGACCAGCATTCGAGAAATGTTCATGATTACTGCGATTGCCGGATTTATTTGCCTCATCTTATTTTCCCTGTTTATTAAAAAAGGTTTTAAAAAATCTTTACAGTGGACGCTTTTATCTAAAAGGCGATAAGTATTGGGCACCAAAGAAAAATTGTTCGGATCCAGCAGGCAAAAGATGCATCAATGTCCTTGACTTAGGGGAAGATATATGGTCTATCTGGTCTAACAAAGGAAAAACAGATGAAATTTTGCATAACAGACAGATTTTATTTTTGGTATTATTTTTATACTGGCCTGCCTGTTTTGCGCTAAAGTTTATTTTTTAACAAAAGCCGCGGGCAGCAAAAGCCTGCGGCTTTTTTGTTTTGGGCTGTTGGCTTTTGAATGACACCTGGTAAAGGAAAAAGCAATGAAACAGACCTATGATGTAAATGTAAAAGAGTTTAAACCCCTTATTTCACCGGCATCCATTAAAATAGAACTTCCGATAACCGACGATGTTGCAAAAACAGTTATTCATGGACGTCGTGATGTTGAAAATATTTTACTGAAAAAAGATGGCCGGCTCCTTGTGATTGCAGGGCCATGCTCAATTCATGACATAGATGCCGCCCTTGAGTATGCGCATAAAATGAAAGAATTAAGGGAAGAAGTTAAAGAAAAAATTAATCTGATCATGAGGGTATATTTTGAAAAACCCAGAACAACGGTTGGATGGAAAGGATTGATCAATGATCCCTTTCTTGATGCATCCTACGACATTGAAAAAGGGTTAAAAAAAGCCCGGTCCCTGTTGATTGATATCAATCAAATGGGACTTCCCACCAGCACAGAAATTCTTGATCCCATCACGCCTCAGTATATTGCCGGTCTTTTAACCTGGGTGGCCATTGGTGCACGTACTACGGAATCCCAGACCCATCGTGAAATGGCAAGCGGTCTTTCCATGCCCGTGGGGTTTAAAAACAGCACAGATGGAAGCCTTTCCTCAGCCATCAATGCCATGATGGCAGCAGGTGCCCCCCAGCATTTCCTTGGCATTGATCCACAGGGGTATTCTTCCATTGTCAGCACAAAAGGCAACTCTTTTGGGCATATCGTTCTCAGGGGCGGACCCCACCCCAATTATGACCCAGTCTCTGTTGAAAAAATCCAGGAAAAACTAAAACAGAAAAATCTTCTTGATACGCTTATGATAGACTGTTCCCATGACAACTCAGGACAAAAATTCAAGGGGCAGTCCTTTGTATTTAAAAGTGTGCTGGACCAGCGAATCCAAGGCAATCCCAGCATTATAGGACTCATGCTTGAAAGCAATTTGTTTGAAGGCAGGCAAAACTGCAATGGCGACTCCAAAACCCTCAAATACGGAATTTCCATAACAGATGAATGCATCTCCTGGGAAACTACAAAAAAACTGATCCATTGTGCCAAGGAAAGATTATAGCAATGAAAACATCTTCATTTGAAAAAAGAATAAAAAGAAGAATTATCGGAAGGGAGCATCAATTTTTTGCTGTTTGTTCACCTGGATTAAAAAAAGTCTGTCAAAATGAAATGCTTGCCTTGGGATTGCCTGAAGATAACTTAAAGATCACTCCTGGTGGTATTGAATTTAAAAGCAAACTTGAAACATGTTTATTGTTCAATCTTCATTTAGGGAGCCCTTCAAGAATTTTAATGCGAATCAGCCAGTTTAAAGCAGACTCTTTTGAAAAACTTGAAAAAAAAATAAACACTATTGACTGGATACTCTATCTGCCACAAAATTGTTCTCTCAAGTTTAATGTTACAACAAAAAAATCAAGGCTCTACCACTCCGATGCCATTGCACAACGGTGCGAAAAAATTATTCTAAATCAATTAAATTTGGAGGATTCTTTTACCTCGTCTGTTGAAAATAAATCAAACCAGACGATTTATATCAGGGCTGATCACGATGATTTTAGCATTTCCCTGGACAGCACAGGAGATCTTTTATTTAAAAGAGGCATTAAACAAAAGGTACACACTGCGCCATTAAGAGAGAACCTGGCTTTTGCCATGCTTTTCTGGGCCGGGTTTTCAAAAGAAGACATATTAATTGATCCCATGTGCGGGTCAGGCACTTTTTCCCTTGAGGCCGCCATGATGAAAACCAACCTGCCACCTGGATTTTTCAGGTCCTTTGCATTTGAAAGCTGGCCGGGTTTCAGCCCAAAAGCCTATGCTTATATGAAAAAACAGGATCAAAAAAAAATTATCAGCTTTGCAGAAAAACAGATCTTTGCGTCGGATATTGATGATATGGCCTTAACCAGTTTGGAACAAAATATCTCAAAACCAAACTTTAATCGTATCATAGACGTATGTCAAAAAGACTTTTTTTCCATCTATCCTTCCAGGATATCCCATGGGGAAAAAGGGGTGGTAATGTTAAACCCGCCATATGGTAAAAGGCTTGGTGAAAAAAAAGATGCAAAATCATTTTACCGGGAAATAGGCAAAAAGCTGTCAACGGATTTTAAAGGGTGGCGCGCAGGAATTATCCTTCCATCAAGGGAGTGGAAATCGTATCTTGAATTACGGCTTGAACTAAAACCCATTTTTCACGGTGGGCTCGATATTTTTGCAGGGATCGGAATGATCTGAGCCTTGGTTTCACAAACTAACTCAACTTTCGGCATTGCCAGATTTGAGTGGGGTCATTGAGTGGGGTCAGGCTTGCATTATTGCATTTTTTTTGTAGATTTATTGATAAAAACACAATAAAACAAGCCTGACCCCGTCTGCAGGGACTTAAGGCCAAAAGTTGAGAAGCTACTGAAACAAGAGGGATAGGTATGAAAAAGAGGTATAAATATATTACGGGTTTATTTATTCTATTTTTATTTTTTGCAAGCCACGCCATGGCAAAGGCTGATATTGACAATCATATTTATGCCTCTCTTTTAAAAAAACATGTCACAAATAACCGGGTTAACTATGACGGGTTTAAAAAAGATGAAAAATTACTGGATGAGTATCTGTCCATATTAAGTCGCACCAATGTAAGATTGCTTTCAAAAAAAAGCCAATTTGCTTTTTATATCAACGTTTATAATGCCTTCACCATAAAACTTGTATTAACAAAATATCCAGGGATTAATTCCATTAAAGAAACAGGCAGCTTTTTTTCCAATCCCTGGAATAAAAAATTCATTTTGCTGCAGGGAAAAACTGTAAATCTTGATCACATTGAGCATAATATCCTTCGACCAATGTTCAAAGATCCCCGGGTGCATTTTGCCATAAACTGTGCATCTAAAAGCTGTCCACAGCTTCGAAATGAGCCCTATAAAGGTGAAACTCTGGAAAATCAGCTAAATGATCAGGCAGAAAAATTTATCAATGATAAAAAAAATACCTTTATCAAAGAAGATACCCTTTTTATCAGCAAAATTTTCAAATGGTTTGAAAAAGATTTTTCTGACAATCCTCTTTTGTTTATTAAGCGCTATGCCTTTGAAGAGTTAAAAGAAAAACTAGATTCCTTTGAAAAAAATATTAAAATCATTTATCTGGATTATGACTGGACCCTGAACCGGTAGAAAAAAAATTATTCCACCAGGTTTCCAAATCGTTCCAAAATCTTAAGCGAAACTGGAGTGGGTTCTATTTTATCCAGAATTTCAGATAAAATAAGCCCTGATTCTTTTATCGTGGTTTCCATATTTTCTGCATAGGCTGCCATTATCCCGTCATCAAACTCAGGGTGAAACTGGACTCCCCAGGCTGATTGTCCGATCCTGAAAGCATGATTGGGTTCAAAGGAATTTTTTGCCATCAATACGGCATGATCCGGTAACCGGGTTACCGTTTGAGAGTGAGAGACATGGGCTTTAAAGGTTTTTGGCAATCCCTTGAAAAGGGTATCTTGATTGCCATCTTCCACAATTTCAATTGCCGCAGTTCCTATTTCAATGCCTTTGGCATGAAAATCCACGATCCCGCCCATGGCTTTGGCAAGCAGTTGATGGCCATAACATATGCCTAAAATGGGTATTTTAGACTGGATAAGCTTTGGAATCCATTTTTCAATTGCAACACTCCAGGAAAGGTTCTGGGTCACAGAAGCATGGGAGCCGGAAATCACCACGGCCTTACACATTTCAATACGGGGCAAGGATTCTCCTTTTGGGATATCCACAACTCTGATATTGTCTTTCTCAACACCTAAGCCTTTGAAAATCCAGTCCTCAAAATCTCCCAAAGATTTTGCCATTGCCGGAAAAGTGTCACCTGTTTTTAGAATAATAATTTTTTTCATATATTGCTCAATCGCTTAAGAAAATTCATTTTATCACCTCATGGATAATAACATCTTCAATTGCTTCAATTTTTCCAAGATGCCGGGTCAACTTGAATTCAACATGGTTATGGGTTAATTGTGCCTGTTTTATCAGTTCAGGGATATCAAAAAGGACATGGCTGCCACTGGCGATGAAAAATGGAAAAATGACAATTTTTGTTGCACCTTTTTGCACCAGCTCATTAATTTTATTTTCAAGGAGAGGCTCGGCCATCTGCAAAAAGGCCAGCTCAACCGTTTCAAATGATCCCTTTACTTTTTTTGATACTCTTTCAACAAGTGATGCAACTTCCATATTGGATTGGTTTTTCCTGCTGCCATGGGCGGCAATGATCAATGCTTTCACTCTTTTCTCCCTGATGTTTATTTTTATTTAGTGTTTGAACGAAAACTCACCCATCTACTGCGTTGCTGCAAAATCCTGAAATCCTCATGTACAGTAGTACACTCCGGTTTCAAAATTTTTTGCGCCTTGTATATGGGCAACTTTTCGCCCAAACATGGGGTTTTCGATCAGGCAATCCTTACCACTGGTTTGTACTTTTATGACCCTTAAAATAATATTGGTTTTTTGTTTTACAACCCCATAATTATTCATACCCTGACTTGGAGCCCACTTTATTGCCTTTACCCACCACCCGGATGGCAGAACGGCCCTGGACCGGACAAATATGCTCGCAGATCCCGCATCCTATGCAGAGTTCTTCCTTTACATAGGGTTGCTTAAGGACAATGAAATTGCCCTGAAAATCCCGGGTTTTGATTTCATTAAACTTGATGGCTTTATCATGGGTTGGGCAATGTTCTTCACAAACGATACAGGATTTTTTCTGGGCATACACCAGACACTTGTCTGTATCAAAATATGCCTTGCCAATAACAAAGGCATGCTTTTGTTTTACATTCAACCGGCCCAAAGCACCAGTGGGACAAACCTGGGTACACAGGGTGCAATTGAATTCACAATACCCCAGCCTTGGAACAAGTTTTGGCGTAAACATGCCTTCCAGACTCTTTTCCAGAAATAAGGGCTGAAGTGCATTATTAATACAGACTTTCATACATTCTCCACACCGCACGCAGGATGCCAGAAAATCTATTTCAGGAAGGGCCCCGGGCGGCCGGATCAAATCATCATACGGCATTTTAGACATCGCACTGGTCCGGCTTAAAACCGGCAGAGCCAACCCAGTAAGGCTGGCTGCCATCATCTGCCTTCTATTAATATTCATTTGCCCATGGTTTTTTGGAATGGAAAATTTAAAATCAGTGATCTGGTCAGGACAAAACTCAAGGCAGTCCATGCAGAGGTTACATTCTTCAAACAGGAATCTATGGTCTTTATCAAAGGCATCCATTCTGCATTTGGTTTCACACAGATTACAATTTTTGCAGGCTTTCACAGGAATCCTTTTAAAAATAGATATCCTTGAAATCAGTGCCAGAAGTCCGCCCAAAGGACAAAGGTTCCGGCACCAGAACCGTTTGCCAAAAACCTCCATTATGAAAATAAAAATCAGTAAAAAAAATGATAAAAACGACAGATAAAAAAAACTTTGCTTAAAAGGAAGGACAAAGGTCTTAAGTCCTTCATATAAAGGCTCGGTGTAATCTGAAAGTACAGCAGGCCCCATGGTATAGACTGAATCAAAAACTAAAGAAACAAGATAATTTATTATGGGGTCAATACTGAACACCATTCCCCGGACAAGGAGTGAAAAAGGATCTACAAATCCCAGGACCTGTACCCCAAAAACAGAAGAAATCAACACGATAATCAGAATGACATATTTTAAATATGGCAGACGAACAAAGGCTTTCCCGGGTTTGATAAAATGGCCGGAACCGTCGATCAATGTTCCCAAGGGACAGACCCAGGAACAAAAACACCTGCCAAACAAAAGGGTCAGGCCTATAATGATGAAAGACGGCCAGAGCAGTGTGACAAAAGTTTTTTGTGCCAATGTTATTGTGGCCAGTACCAGAGGATCAAGCCTGAATAAAATATTCACGGCATAGGGGATGGTATCACTGCCCGTATACTCCGTCTGCCTGAATAAAAATAAAAATATAATGAGGCAGATAAGCTGGGATAATCGCCGTACCTGTTTTAAATAAGG
>CAYWGN010000079.1:0-18410 GCA_964457495.1 uncultured Desulfobacula sp. | reverse complement strand
CTATTGAAAGGTCGCCTTCGTTATAGAACGTTTTTTTCAATGCTTGTTTCATAGTTGAAAATATAGATAATACTAAATCTTCTGGGCAATAATTAAGATCAATATGTATATTTTCATCTTTAACTTCAGCTATTTTATTAGCATCTAAATTAACTTGCCAAGTTGTTCCATGGCGTTTCCAACAACAGTTATATTGAGAATTTATCGGTATGATATTTTTTGATAATGGATTTAAGTCATTTTCTTCTGGGCTGTGACCAGTTGTCAGCTTTTGTAACCCAACCAAGCCTAAATCTAATCGACTCATCGTTTTATTAAACTTATCTAATAATGCGTGTATCAACGTTTTAATGTGATAAGTCATCTCACTTAATGGTTTGTCGCTATCAGAATTCAAAAAACAAATAAGACTATTTTCATCACATCCAAGAGTATAACCAATCCCACTATATTCACAGTCGATACTCCAGTAAAATAGGCCTTCCGCAATATCCCTGTATGCTGTTGCCCCGTTTCCCAATTCCCCAATTGCCATTTGCCTTATCTCTGGATATGGCGCTTTTATTGGAATTCCTTTTTTATTTAGAAAATATCCATATTCCTCGAATATATCTTTCCATTCATCACTAAATCGAAGCCCAATTGAATTTGATAGTTTGACAGCAAAGACCACAATGGTCTCATTGTGATTTGTAAAAAACTCAGGTTTATGTAACATTGAATTCTTCTCTGTCGATCTCCAGACTAATGATCCGTTTTCAGAGAACATGATAATTTTATTATATAGCCGAGTCCAACTACAAAATTCATCGATGACATTTTGACTAATAATTGGTTTGTATTTATATTTTCCTTCACTGATCATCGAATTATAAATATCTGATACATCATCAGGAAACTCTATTTTAAAATAGCTTTCATTCAAAAATAGATTTAATAAACTCGCTAATACTTGGGATTGCCTTCCAGGTACCGCCAAGTAAAATTCGGTTTGCCTTTGAGATCTATACCTTAATACTCCAGCGGCTTCAGGTTCACCATTCAGAAACGCAACATATTGATATGCATAGGATTGTTTTTTCTTTGCTATCTGGTTTCTAATATAAGAATCTTCGTGTGAAGAATCAGAGATTCTTAAGTCAAGCACAGTTCTTATTTTTATATGATATTTACCATTTTCAATATCCTCCTTTTGTTCAATCTCCCAGCCCTTATTTTTATTTACCCACCCTGTAGGAGTAGGAGCTGATGTCAAAATTGGTTTGCCGTTTTCATCCTGGTAGATATCCGAAAGAAGTGATACTTTACTCGCTTTATTATCGATAGACTTCCAAAACTTAATTGGGGCGAAAGAATTTTCAATTTCTTGAAGCAATTCAAATTTTTTTCCGCGCAATACATAACCATTTTCCGGTTCATATAAAATGAACCAGTCCGGGCTTTCTGACTTCTTTGATATTCCATGTCTTGAAACCACGTATTTTTCCTTATTGGAAGTCAAAATTTTATAATCATCTTTCCAATAAACAAATTGGTCCTTTTTCCTTTTAGTGTCTATTATATCAGTAAGTTCCCAATCAAGATTTTCTTTTGGGAATCTGCTTTTTAATTTAGCCAGGCATTGACCGATCAGAGTTAAAAATGAAATTGATTCAGATAATTCGTAAGGTTCAAAATAAGATTCAAAATAAATAACATCTTCTAAATTATCACAATCCAATAAATTCAAAGCGCATAGTTTTTTATGATCATTTGAATAAATAAAAACTTTTGTATTCTGATAAAAATAAATATTTAATTCTTTAAATGTTATCTGCGGCTTAATCTCTCCAAAATATTTCCCATCAATCAAGCCAAAGGGAATGAAATACTCTTCTTCTGTAGTAAATTTAGATTTTAGCTTAAGATCAATAAGATCTTTTATCATTTCTTTATTTGGGGAGTTACCTTTCTTTCCCTCAAATTCACAGGCGACTTGTTTATCACAATCTATCCGTAATGCCGCTATTGGGTTGACTTCATCAAAAAGCCCCCAAAACTCCATCTCTTGATCAAGAAACGAGTCATCATACATTCCACCGGTCTCATCCCAATCAGCTCTTAAACAATTATGGAGAGACTCACCTATTTGATGAAGTTCAGATAAAGAGGTAATACGCTTCCACTTTTTACCATTTGGAAGTTTAATCTCTTTCTTTGAAAATATGTCTTTGTTTAGCGATCTTTTTTCATGAAGTTTATTAAACCATGATCGAGCGAAAATTAAACCTTGATCAACACTGCTTTTGTTTAACTTGACTAAAAGGCCTCTTGCTTCATCAGAGAAATCAAATGTGTCTCCACTTCTTTGCGCTCTTTCAAGTGAACGTATCCATTGCGCGAAATATTTTAGCCTCTCACTGACCTTTTCGGAAACATGGAATCGATAAATATCCGACCCTTTTTGGATTTCTTCTTTCAACCAACTTGGGTGGTCCTCCTCAATTTGAGTAATTTTAGTTCGACAATCAATTTGTTTGAATAACCATTTTCTTATTTTTTTTTGAAACCAATCTTTGCCTTCATCTGAACGAAAGCGGCCAGAATACAATTTAACTAATTGATCTATTGCTCTATCATTAATAAGATTTGCCATGTCTTACCCCTTGATTCTGAATAATTATTTTTTGCTTCCCTTTTTCACAAAAGAATTCTCATTGCATTGAACCTTCTCAATCAATTTTTCCCTTATACAATCCCATTGATCTAATAGACCTACCTTAGACAATTTCTTGAAGCTCGTTTTCTTCAAGCACATTTCGCTTTAAATTTATAAAATTGAATTCATCTTTTTTAGTCAACAGCTTACACCCTTAATCGAGAATTGGTTGTTCTAATTTATTGTACATATTGAATATCCTCTTTTCTGTAACACATCGCACTCTAAAAAGTTCTACGGGAGATCCGGGGAACCTGAGATTATTTTTCACCTTCTCCTGCTGCTTGGAATTCATTATACGCCTTTTCCCAATTCACCATAGGGAATGCTGTTTTTACTGATTCTAAAAAATCTTTTTGGTTCAATGTTTCAAACGTCACATCTTTGTATCGTTCTCCCAAGGACATTTTAGAAATGAGTGCTTCAGCCATGGGAAAAACCCGAGTCAGCTCACCCTCAAGCCATCGCCATGCATCTTCCTCCGATGGTTTGTTACCACTAAGAGACTGGCCAAGTAATGCATCCGGTGGCGTGTCGATCACTCGTTTAAGATAATAATCAATTATTTGCGTTCTTGAATCATTAAGATGCTTTTGTAAACTTTCAGCTACTGTTTTCTGATGATCTTCAAGTTTTGTACGGAATTCAGCCAATCGTTCCACCAAGTGAGGCTTTGCACCCTTAAGAACAACTCTACCATGTGTTTTCCCCAAAGATGGTGTAAAATGCTTACGGATTTCATTCAAATCATCTTCCAAGGGTTTTGACGAAAGTTTTCCTCGTTTTTCAATAAGATCAAAAGTCGTCCGCAGTCGACCTTCTAAATTCTGACTACCCCCAAGTTTTTGTATATTCGGTGGTATGGCCAATCGCTGACGCTGGATTGCAGCACCTGTCAAACTCAACTCTACATATTGAAGATATGGTTCAAAAACTCGGACTTGTCGGGCAACATCAAATTTGACAGGAGGGGCCTCTTTCAAGCTACGATCCACCTCTTCAAATTTTATAGTATCCACCGGAACGAAATTACTTTCTTCCGGGAGGCTTGAAATCTTTGTTTCTTCCTCAGGATCTTGAGCCATTGCGACCGCAATGACCTTAGCAGCTGGTGATAATCGGGCCAATGCTTCGGCAATTTGTTCTCTTGTCAGGCGTAGAGCATTTCTAATATCATTTCCCGGTTCTGCTTCTAAATAAAGAGGTGTTGGTGTGAAGGCGTACCCTTCACCATCTGCAATAATAAAGGAACTTCGCAGTCCAGCTGCATGGCGGACAGTAATTCCTTCTTCGTGCAGTATTTTGACAGCCTCAATATCACCATACCCCATTCGCATTACACGCTCATCAAAATCAATCCACACGGTAATTAAATCAGGGCCTATGTTTTTTGCAGCCTTAACCATTGCTTCAGCCACTACTTTTTGAACGCCAGGAGCAGAGTAACAAATTGGTGCTTGAGACTTTACAATCATTTTTGCAATACTACTTGAAGACAAATGGCAAAAAAAAGTATCAGCATTCATATTTCAGTTCTCCTTTAGATAGTATTCCAACCCCCAATAAGTACAAACCACTCAAAATTAGTCGAGCAAAATCGCTTTCTGCATCAGCAGTTGATTATTTTGATAAAAAGGCACATCAGTATCACCAAGGACAGACGTAGGAATATTTGCTAATTCTGCCAGATTGTCCATTGGTACAATCACAACTTTAGCCCCATTTTCAGAAAGCATTGTTACTTTATCTGGAAAGTTCGTGGCTCTTTCAATAGCACCACCTACCGAGATATTGCCAAGTACAGCTAAGCCTGCTTTCAAATTCTTTTTGTATATTGCTGAAACAATGGTGATGTATACAGCAGATCCAATCCCAGATGAAATTGCTGCACCAAGTAGGTTACTGACTTGTATAGTAATATCATAATTTTTAAGTGAATGCCTATCACTTAAGATCGTTTTTTCATTCGCTTTTATATACTGGTAAGTATTTTTTATATTTTCTTTAACTGTTATATTACTGACACCCGTAATATTTAATTTTCCAGATCCTGGAACTGTAATTGTTTCAATCCGAACAAGGGCTATATTCTCACCGTCACTGGTGCTTGTATAACAGACACCAGGTGGAAGAGGAGTATTTTCAATGAGCTGTGACCCCTTTTCCTCAGGAAGACCTACAAAATGTTCTTCCTGTGTATCTTTATCGATATAAGAAAAATTGGTATCCCAGAATTCCATCCCACCGATACGCTTCAACTGTTCTTTAACACGCCTTCGCATCTCAAGCGCAATATCAAGGTACTCCCGAATATCATCTTTCGTATAGACTCCATCTGGATGTAGAAGTTTAATGAAACCTGAAACTGTTTTTTTAACCGGTTTTGTATCACGTTGTTTTAAATGTGCTCCCAAAGAGAAATATTCTTCAATGGCATCCGTATAATTGACCCGCCTGAAAGACTTTAAGGCTTCTGAAAAAAAATCGGTACTGAATCCAAAATTAGATGTAAAATGCTTGGGTGCAAATTTTATTAATTCCCATCCCGGAAGATAAAAATGAATACGATCAAGAAAGGCGGTGTCATTATTGACTTCATCGGATAGAGGGCTGAACAGATGAGACGTTTGCAAAACTGTTTCAACAGGCTGATTAATATTACCGTTCAGAATAATTGATGCAACTCCTGTAATTTCTCCTCCAGCACCTGCCCGGGAGAATGAACCGGATTCCATGTAATCTTTCATCAATGGAATAGCGGCTCTGTCTTTGAATATTCTATCAGTTGCTTCATCAAAGCAAATTGCATCCCATTGACCAACTGCTCCAACTTTTCCAGACGATCCATGAACGAAAAGCTTGGCAACTGTTCCTTGCCCACCTGATATTAATACCGCATACGGCGTCAACTCTTTAAACACAAAGGATTTACCTGTAGAACGAGGCCCAAGTTCAACAAAATTGAAATTTGACTCTACCATTGGCAATAAACGTGACAACAGAAGCATTTTTACACGGTCAGTAACATCTTCAGCGCTTGGCTCATAGCCACAACTACGTAATAGCACATCGAGCCATTCTTCTTTCGTGAACTCCTTACGTTTATTGATAATCTTGCTGTTATCAAAACTTGATAGCTGAATCGGCTTAATTTCCGTTACAACAAACGGGAATATATTCTGTCCGATTTTGATATCAGGGTCATACTCAATATCAATAATTGCCCAGATACCACCCATCAACATTTTTTCATGCTGCCTTACAAGGTTGTCATCGATATTGCCATTTTTAATATTGCTGTTCTGAAGTTTTGCCCAATAAATATCCTTTTTTGAATCCAGCTCTACAGATATTTTATCGATGATTTTGTAGCGACCTTTTTCCCTTATCTTGGAATGGATTAATGAGCTTTCCTCAGGATTTACATAATGTTCTGAAAGAATCTTTTTTACATTTTCCATCCCTTTTCGTATCTGTTCATCATCATCGGTTGAACAGGAATTGGCAATCAGATATTCAAGAACGAATACAGGTACATTGGCTCCCACTTTAACTGATAAAACAAGATCCTTTTTAACAACATACCCCCTGAAATGCTCCAGAAGCTTTATATCCAAATCATTCAATACTGCCATAACAACCTACCTTTTGTTATATTAACCCGCCCAAATCACGATCTTTATTTTTCTTAATCACGGCTCTATCAAGCTGTTCTTTTGTATTAGCATCCAATAATTGGATTTCAATTTCAGTATTCCCGTCAAACGTATATTCTTTTGCAATAATCTGCTCTTTTTGGATTGTAAATATATCACTTTTGTTTATTTGAACCTTATTACTAAAAAATATGAAAAAAACTTTTCTGTTTATCGAAAAAAGATCAGATCCTTTACCGGATTGAATTTTCACCTGATAAATTTCACCTGAAACATTTTTTAAATCCTCTTTGTTTTGAATTGACACCTTAAGAGCCTGAGACGGGCCACCAGACTGTTCCCAACAAAAAAATGGTGTTATAAGCTCTTGAGGAGAAACACCGCCATGGGAGAACCCATAAACTCCTGGGGTTTTAAATGGGCTCATTGTTTTTGAAAAATAAAGATAGTTAAACGTATCATATTTCCTCTCAACTTCAATATACCCATCAGTTAAGGATACCTGCTGTTTAACAGATCGGATATATCTTTCCGCTTTTGCAGAACTTCCATCAAGTGAAGTTGTGATTTTATCTGCTTCACTCAGTAAGCCTGTTAAAACAAAGCCATGATCAGCAATCAAATATACTTTTGAATATCCAGCACTAAGGAGCAGAGAAATTTTTTCAGCAAAATAATCGATACTTTCTGGGAAATATTTTAGGGCCTTATGTTGTAACTTTTCTCCCATAGCATCAATATCTTTATATGTGCAGATCAAATACTGTGAAGGATTTGCATCATCATTTAAATCATCTAATTTAATGAAATCAACCGATTTGTCCGTATTCTGATCTCTCAAATATTTTTCTCGATTACTTTGAACCTTTTCAGTAACACCATTCGCCATATAGATCCGGCTCATATTATTTTCTGTTTCGGAAGGCATATCAGCAAGTATAATATCTTGGATGAGCTTGTAATTACCGTTTGCTTTTTGAGAGATCTTGCAAGCAATTTCATAGGTTATTCCATCACCCACAATAACGGCAGTTTTTACATTATTGTCATCAATGATCCCTTGAAGCACGCCTGTCTGGCCTTCCTCGTAGCCATCAAAATATTTAAACCACTTATCAAGGAAGATGGATAAAATCTGTTTATAATGCTCCTGAAACGGTTCAAGCAGATCCTTTTTATGGATGAACTCAGCGTAAAGATTCCGAATAGCGGTATCAAGCTTGTAAAAATGCTTTGTATAAAACTCTATGCACTCAGAAAATGAACTGAGATATGCAATATCTTTTGCATCAAATTTAAGCAGTATTTTTACATCACCCCAGAAGGTAACTCCCAACGATTGCGCTTGTTTGTTTTGATTCCGTTGAGAAATTTTTGCAATGTAGTTTGACAGTGACTCCTTACTATTAATACTGCCTCCAACTACAGTTAACCACTGTTCATCAACTGTTCTGAATGGATGAGATGGATTAACTTTCCAAGTATCTACATTCTCCGACACTTTATAATCATTGAGATAACCGGAAAAAGATTGTTTATAACTTACTGAATCAAGCCATGCACAATAAACACTTTCAAGTGTTTTATCACATGATCCAGTGGCAAGTCCATCCAGCATCGCCTTTATAACTTCACTGGCTAAGGTCTTAGCAGGTTTGGAAATATATTCCTGTTTCAGCAGATCATTGATTTTACGATAAAACGTTTCTCTCAACTGAGCATCATATTTTTCTTTTGAATATGTTTCAGGATCGTTAAGAAATGGAAGCAATTCTTTTTTTAAATCAAATATCTCTGAAGCACCTTTATGACTCAAATCCATCCAGTAGGTTTGACTTTTACCCACACTGATTTTTGCCGCAGCAATTAGTTCATCGTTCGGGAGATTGATATTCAAATTTAAAGTCTGGTGAACTTTATCTTTGATGTAATTTTGTAGATATCGGATTTCAAGGCATCCATTGATTTCGCAATATTCCCGAATAAATTTAAGTTTACCTTTAACCCTACGAGTATAAATCAGATATTTTTGTGATGATGGCTGGTCACGTTCAATCAAATATTTAATATGAAGTTCTTCGATATCTGAATTTGCCTTATGAATGGTGTATTCATCCTTCATTGATTTCAAAAAAAATTCAGCATCGCCCGATTCATCAATAAACACAGCCACAGGATATTTTTTATATATCAAGTTAAGATCGTTTTTCAGCCAGGTATCAATCATAATCTAAACCTTTACCAATCAGCGTTTAAGTATTTTTTAAGCTGCCCTTTATTGAGCACTTCATAGGGAATCATTTTCTTTTGCTGAAGCGGTGCGATATTTTTACCAACCCCATCATCAAGAATCGGATCATAGCCTTCAGTTAGGAGTTCATCGATCTTTATCTTAAATTCTTCAATTTCCTGGAGCTGCTTAAAAATTTTATCTTTTTTACTCTGAGCCTCTGCACTGTTGTTATCTGCAAGATCAGTTTGTTGATTGATTAGCGCTCGTTCACGGTGCTCAATATAGACCGATCTGATCCGCATTAATTTATCCCGACTCCATTTGTAAATGATGATATAACAATCAAAACCCTGTTCTATGCCACTGGAAAGGTGCCAAATGAATGGTGTCTTGGGCAAATACATAAAACGGTTGAGATGGTCTGAGAGCGCTGCAAAAAAATACTTATTAATATAATCGTTGAGAGGTCTTCCCAACACAGTATCGAAACTGGAAAACTGTGCAGTTGAAAAACCTTTTTCTAAAAATTTATCTTCAATCCGATCAAGAAGAACCTTTTCACCAGCATTAGCAACCAGCGGGATAATACCATCTTCATCTTCCATCAGAATTTCACGAATAATGTCTGCTAAAAATTCCATTGCCAATGTATTCATCCGTTGTTTAGGGATCACATTGCTTTGTTTGAACCAATACCAGACATTGATGAGGTTCACCTGATGGCGAATGCAGAACTCTTCCAGATCGTTGTTGCTCTGGTAAAGCGAAGAAAATCCACTCTCAATGACCTCACGCTCTTCAGGCGTGAATTCACTGGTCGGTAGTGACTCAATAAAATTCCGAATAATATCCAGAGGAAATCCTTTGGTGGCTTCTGTCTCAGCCAGATACGCCTCTCGGGCTTCTTCCAGTACCGGCAGCCCGCCGATGTTTTCACCTTCTTTGTCCAATACCATGGTCTTGTCGAAATCCGGTAATATTACATTCGTCAAGATTTCCTTATCAATTATAGCTTCATTAATTAGACTTTGAGCTATCAAACAGTTTTCGTGCGAGAAAAATGATTTGATCGATACTTTGAAGTCATTTTGGAGGAAGAACAACGGAGATGTAGAATAATTCTCTTCACAGATTGAATAACTCATCACTCTGTTGGATATATCAATGTTTTGCTTAACTAAGCATTCAATGTTACCAATCGCACTCTGGCCAACATCTAACAAAGGAATTCTATTCAAGTCTCCTTGAGTTGTATTAACAGTTGGGTTTAAGCAATTGACTATATATGAAACAAATTTTGAATTTAAATATCCCAAACAATACAGGTTAGAATATTTTTCGTCAGTTCGATGAATTCCAGGCCCGCCACCACTAATTACGGCACTATTAGGCAGTGTTCTAAAAGTTGTGCCTTTCGAACCACTACTACTATATGTTATTCCTTCAACAAAATAATATTGCTGGTTTCTTAACACCGCTTTTTTAAATGATTTGAGTTCAGCACCATCATTTTTCCAATTTACACATAGCCATAAATTACCAGACCATTTTTTAAATGGTCCTCCTTTAGGAAACCGAGCCCACTTACAATTTGTAGCTTTATTTCCTTCAAAAATGTCACCAGAATCTAATTCCCAATTAAATCTGAGAAATCTCTCACCATTTGAAACAGACATCCCTTGGGAGACTTTGAAGAATTTGTCGATTGATACACTTTTAAACTTATCCCGGAACTCATCGGAAATCCAATAGATAAACGGCCAAGATTTAATGATTTTCAGTTTGGATTGAGGGATAGAATAATTGTGTTCATTTTTTATACCTGCGATATAATCATCTAATGATTGGAGACAAAAATCTTTTTTGTATTTTTCATTCGGTGTTCGTGTGTATTGGTCAAGAGATACAAACCAAGCACCCCCTTCTTCAGACACCCTTTTCTCCAGAACATAGAACGCAGGATCTACCATAATTGAACCGAACAAATTGCTCAAGCTGTAATCGACAAATACATTAATATGCGTTTTCTCAAGAATGAATTTTCGTACACCCTCAAACGTTTTTATAAACATAAAAGTTCGTGGATGAATCATCGCAATTTTACCGTCCTTAAAAGTAAAATCATAACATCGCTTAATAAAGGTCGCATAAAGGTTCGTATGAAACTTAAACGGTATCTTATAGTTAGCTTCTACAAACAATTTCAGCTCTTTTCCAAAATCTGCGCTGTCGGTATAGGGCGGGTTGGCTATCGCCACATCATACTCAGCTGTAAGTACCTCCAAAAAGGTTATGGCATCACGTGTTTTATTTGTAAGAAAAGTATTCCCCTGAGCTTTTGCATACTGTGCCAGAGCCATTTTGAGATTTACGAAGAATGTTTTTATGAATTTTTTTTGTTGTTCAATATCCGCTGCGGTAAATAATTCAAGCTGAACTGATTTAGGTTTATTACCGAGTTCTTCATCAGAAAAAAACTGCATTTGCTTGCCATTTTGCTCAAATTCAAGGGTTTTTAATTTGGCTTTCAGCTTTTCATCCAGTCTTATAAGTGAACCAAATTTATAAGCATATTGCAGATCTTCCCAAATTTCCTCAATCAACTCTTTTTGATTTTGATCAAGCCGATTACCATCTTCGAATATATGTCGAGCTTCTTCATAATCCGGCAAAAAAAAGTCTGAAGAGACCACATTGAATTTCAGATTACCTATAGTGCGACGTTTCTTGCGAGCCTTGATGTAGAGACCGAGCTGGGCCAACTGAATCGCACGGTCATCCAGGTCAATACCATGCAAATTCTTTTCGATGATAAGATTTGGAATATCATCTTCATCATAGCCAGCACCATAGTTTTCAATCTGATCCATGTAAAGTTCATAAAAAAGGTCAAAAGCATAGAGCAGAAAATTTCCAGAGCCTGCGGAGGGATCAATCAATTTTATTTCATGTATGGGTTTGGGTTTACGTTCCTGTGTCTTTGGCGCATTGGCAATCTTGTATCTTTTCTTGATTTCAGATTCAGGATACATTTCCAAGTAGAGCTTACCAAGCGAGTTATCAACCAGGAACTGCACCACCCATCGAGGTGTATAGACCTGCGATTGAAGTGACACTTTATCATATTCAGTTTTAGCTTTGCTTTCTTTAAATACAGACTTTTTAGCATTATTATAACTCTCATAGAGCCACCCAAGGATATCATCACTCTGCCAGATCGCATCTTCAAGCTGAGAATCTTTTTCCACTTCATTGAATGCATCTATGATTTCATTGAGACTAATTACGTCGGGTAAAAGAGCATAGGGATATTCCTTGCTATATAATGGCAGAGTTTGGCCTAATTCCGTAAAAGCATCTTTAATGTATTCCCGAATACCGTCAAGTTCCTCATCACGCATATCTGGCCTTATTTCCAACCAGGCTTTATGTCCAAAGGATCGATCCCCATGTTCAGGCTGTTTTGCAATTATCGGAGGAAACAGGCTTGCAGATTCCATTACTTTAACAGCAGCTATTCGGTTAAAGAGGGTAAACGTGAGTTCATCGATTAATTTTTCACGGGCATTCTCATAACTACCTGTTTCACCCTTATGACTTTCCAGCATTTCATCAAAATGATATCTCTTGGCGTGAAGTTCTTTGGGAATTTTTTCCAATTCAATTTGTTTGGTCAGACCAACACCAAGTCGAGCAAATTGCTTATCAAAAGCGTTCTCAATTTGCGTACGAAGCTTATCCACATGTTCTGCAAGTTTCATAAAATTATATCCTGGTTATAGAGTTTCAATTTCCAGTTCAATTTCCTCATCAGGTTGTGCTGCTTCCAAAGCGGTTAATTGCATTGTCAGCAGATATTTATATTCCTTTACAGTCATATTTCTCCCGGGAACCTGAAATTTGATTTTCCGGGGCAATTTTGGTGGTTTCCCGTCATCATCGGGATCTCCCCCCGGGTCTGGTGCTTCAGTAATAAAATTACTTTGTATCATTATCAAAACATTATTTTTGCTCGGGACCAAGTCGATATAATTTAAAATATCTGAAAGAGAATACCCGCATTTTTTACAGCTGATAGAAAATTCAAGACAGGGCTCGTCAATGATCCTGTCAGAGCAATACTGCTTCAAAGCACCCAATTTTTTCTTATTTTGAATATTTAGTTCCGATGGATAATTTTGTTTTAACTTTTTTATTACTCCATCCACCTTTCCCTGAAACAATTGATACTCATGGGTCATTCCTGACGCAGCATTTTTAATCAACGTAAAATAACTGTCTTTTACAAATTGAGCCTGTTGTTGTAACAGGGCAAAATTTTGAACCATATCCAGCTTGTAAAGACTTAAAAATTCATCATTAGCATCTTGACTGTTGATATCAACCCGGTCAGCCTTTTTCAATTCAGCAATTACAGCTTCTATAAACCGTTTAAACTCTTTTACTTTTGGGAAATTTTTCTTGATAAATTTTTGAGCTTTAAGAATTGTTTGAATTGAAGTTTTATAAGCATCTCTGTTAGCAAGAAGGTCTTCTACTTTTTCAATGTAGTTACCTTCTGTCACTTTGCTTGAATATTTAAGCAGTACTGTTTTTTGTGCTGCCACATTAGGAAATAAAGAATCAAAATTATCAACTGTATCGTTCAGTGTTGTCAACGCACCGATGAAATGCTCTGCCATGAACTTGATGGCATCAGCCAGGTCAAAATCATTTGTGCTCCAGTCTATTTTACGATTGGTATGTTTTTCAATTTCCAGATCCAACAGCAATTGAACTGTTTGATTCTTTTGGTTTGCAGAAAGTCCTTTAATTATTGATTTGAATTTTGCTGATTTGAATTTTGTAGCATTGATAAATGCTTCGTGAACAGACTTGTCTTTATAAGAAAACTTAGGATCTTGTCCATTATACTTAACGCTGAGCTTTCCAGACCTGAAAAGAGCCGCTAATGTCACAACAATTGTTCCAAAAGAATACCCCCAAGGAGATCCGGAAAGGTCAGACTCCAAAGACTTACCATCAACAAAATTTGATTTAATTTTGGCATTAATCTCTTCTACAACCTTGAGATGATCACCGGTAAAATTTCCATGATCATCAAAAAATTTAAACTCAGCACCAGAAAAAAATTTCCCCAGCTTTTCTTTATGATTACTAAATATTTTAGGCACTAAACCTTCTGATAACTGCGTTGAAAGTCTTTTGGTATATATGTTTTTTATTAGCTTTTTCTGAGTTTCATTGATGGTTCCTTTGAAGGTGTCAGGATTAAGAAGAAGCTCATCAAACATATATATTAACGAGGCATTTTTATATGCTTTTTCAATTTTCATCCGCAAATTCTTTTCTTTTTCTTCACGAATGATGGCAAATTCCCGAATAACCTGCCGTTTGATAGGATCTGATTCATTGGAATACTTATCTTCCATATTTGTGTAACGTTTTATCTCGCCGATCAGCTTATCGATCTGGGAAAACTCACTGTTGTCAGGAATCAAGGTCATCAGTTTTTTATTATACTGAGTATCCATCTTAATCGATTCTATAAAATCCTGTCTATCTTCACTGATGTTAAACAAACCATAGACCGTTATTCTCAAATCTTTATTACCCGAGCTGCACAATTCATCATCCTGGTCAGACAATACACTGAATTTAAATGAATCAATGCCATCGGTAAATGTTGCTATAGGATTAAAGAATTTATAATCTTTGATGTAATTAATCAAAGATCGTTTTTTGATGAACAGCTCGACATCAAAGCCTTTCATTTCTTCTAAGAGCTTGCCCTCAAGATCAGAAGTAATCTTGTAGTTATTGTTGGACAGTAAAAGAACCTTTCCCTCGACCAGTAGGTTAAGCGCTTCTTCGATTTTTGGTTTGATATCATAGTAAGAGCTAAGATCTTTGATATAACTTTTAGTAATACTTTCAACTGTTGGTAAAATAACTTCAGAGTCAGAAAGAAGATGGATAGTCTTAAGTAATTTTTCCCCTTCTATTTCTGAATTTTTCTCTTGAATAATTTTACGGGCAGTATCATATTTGTTTACAAGTCCTGTTGGAGGTGCCGTTTGAGCTTCAGAACAGATGGCATAACCCGGAGTGAAATCAAACAGCCCATGATCCCGCATCTGGTTCTTGAGGACATCAAAAGTGGTAATAATCATACCACGGGCAGCAATTTGAGTAGCCACCAAGGCATTTGAATTGAAAAGAAATTTTTGAAGGATATCAAACTGATATTTATGAAAAGGATAGTAAGTTGCAAATTCTTCAGCGGAATTTGTTTTTGTCGGAAATAATGATTTTAAATTTGTGGCGTCAGAAACAAGACCTTCATTTTTTTTGTAATATTCTACCAATTGTTTAAAACTTGAGTCTTTTTTCTGTAACAAACGGCTACGGATAATGACATCCACTTCAGTTGATTCAAGGTGGATCTTTGTTTTAAATCGGTCTGTGACTTTGGTGAGTTGACTACGATTCACATTTGTATTATTGATAACATCATCCAGTTTTTCTTGTGCAATAGCAATCGTCCATACTTTACCGCTAATACTCGACAATGCCTCACTGATACCCTCCAGATCAAGAAGAGCAAACTTTTTCTGACTGATCGCCTCGCTGGCCTCATCAAATATAAAGACAAGTGTTTCATCCGTTTTATATTTTAAATATTTTTCAAGTTCAGCTTTAAATTTACTGGCAGAAAAATTACTGATAGCATCACTGAATACCTTATGCGTATCATTGTATTCTTCATTACTGTAGCCAATTGCAGCAAAAATATTACGCATTGCTTTTGCAACAAGCCTGTTACTTTTTTTTAATTCATCCCATTCTTTTCCTTCAAGTTCATTTGCCTTATGTTTAAACTCATCATATTTTCCATCGATATAGAGATCAAATTCCATATATCCATAAATATCATCTCTGAAACCAAGGCTTTTTAATAAGTTCGCAAACAGGGTGAAGGCTAAACCACTATCTGTATTTTGCTTTGCCACATCCAAAAAAATGACTCGACTGTTTATGGAATCTAAATTTCGGATTGCATTTTCAATCAAACTTTCATCAGAAACGCCTTTAAGACGGGGTATAAACCGTTCTCGGGCTGGAGTGCCATTGATGATAGGGTTATCGATGACATATCCCAACATTTTCCCAAAATAGGATTTACCAGAGCCATAAAAACCGGAAATCCATACACCAGTCTCTTTAATATTTGATGTAAACTGATTGGTAAAATTATAGAGATGGCTACCTATACCCTCAGTGACGATATAAGATTCTAATTCCTGCTGAATTTCCAGTTCTGAAAAATCTTCAAGATCAATAACGTTCTTGATATCTTCTTTTAAATCTAAAGTTAAAATTTCATTTATCTTGGACATATCCGGCCCCTTATTTTACCAGCGTGCAACGGTATTTGGATGCAAGTTTAAAATTCAAAAAAAGCAGATTGTCATCTTCAATAATTGAAGGATAGAAGATAACTAAAGGATGCTTAAGAGTCATTACAGTTTTATGTTCCATTATATTTACATTATCTATACCAGTCCCGAAAAGACAGCCCGTTCTTACAAGAAAAGGTATTTTGTCATTTTCACCGGCTGATTTAATTTCATTGATAATAAAATCAAACAAATCAATTGCAGGATCATCTTTGGATAGGAAAACTTTATGAGGACCGCTTTGAAATCCTTGGTAATACTCTTTGAATGAGTCCCACCCATCCCCATCAATAAATTTTACAAACAATTCACTGATATCAATAAAGTCAGCCTTCGCTTGATACAGCTCTTTTGCTTTTTCAATATAAAGATACTCTTCATTCGGTTGATAAGAAAAAAGGATACTGTTTCCACCATTAGCTTGTTTTTTCAGCGTATCCTGATTTTCGATAGCAAACTTAAGATCATCAAATTTTTGCTTATGGTCTGTTATATAAGGCACCGCAGATCCCTTTATAGCTATGGGTTAATTCAATATTTAATTCAACACCATTGAAATTCATATTGAAAAAACCTTTCAATGAGAGTTTTTTCAATCTTTCCAGGATATCTTCTTTTGCTACGAGTGAAAGAGGCAATATCTCATTAACCAAAACATTGTTATTATCAGGAGCAAATAACCTTGCAAAATAAAGAAATATCACCAACAATTCAGTTGAAACCTTGATGTGCTTGAAAGATTTTTTTCGAGCACCCTCAAGAAAATTAAGTTTGGTCATGAGATTAAGGTACTTGGTAGACAAAGTGTTTATAGTACTTTCAGACCATTTAAGATTTAATTTTTTATTTTGAGATAGGAACTCTTTTAGATATGCAATGACATCATCTTTCGGAAAATTCACTTTCCCTGTAAAATATGATTTTACATAGACATGTAAGGAAATCTCACGAAATAAGCGATTTGATAAGACAAACTGCCAAAATAAGATCACTTCTCTTTCTGGCAGGGGAATATCATCCATGAAAATACTATAAACCAAATCACAATGATTTTGATTTTCAAACCGTAAAAAGGACCTTTTAACAGCTCTTTGAACCCGCTCTCTGCTTCGCTCAGTTCTGAGATTGAATTCATTTCTACCAGATATCAATTCTGTAATATTATCATCATTAGCAAAGTGGGCTTCGATTGCTTTATAAATCACATTGCAATCTTTTAGGCCCCCAATGACATTTATAGCAGTGTCATAATCACCAGATCCTGTATGCTTATTGTCTTCAATCATTAAATTCCCGTCTGCATATATCCATATCCTATAAATTCATTGCCTAATACAGAATTCATAAAACCAAGGATAAATAATCCCAGAATACCTTTCCACTCTAATAAACAATGTTAACCTACATAGCAATCATTCACAAATCAACATTAAAATATCGTTCCGAAATAATATGAAAAACAAACAGATATTATCATTATAGGCAATTACGGGAACCAACCTAATGTATAGTCACTGATCACCAGATGTTTCGTTTCAATTCATAAATAAATATCATGACATCAGTGACCTATAATCTTACATTTCCAGGCTTATAGGACGGTAAGGCTTAAGAAAATCAATGATTTCTAAATTCAACAAAATATTATCAGGGAGTATGTGGAAAATTTCATTCATCACTGTCGGTAATGTTCCCCTTTATTTTTGTAAGTTCGATTCCATTAATATTTATCATTTCCCAACAATGGCTACATACCATATTCAGCTTTTGGACATTTCCTGATTATGTCCATAATGAAATCCCCTAAAAGTCGGTTTTAAAGGCCCGTATTATTATTAACAATCTTGGACTTTTTGCATTATGATAGACACAATATTTTGCGTTTTTGGGAATGCAAATAGATCAACCCTTAATATAAAAACTATTCACGCTCTGAAGTCTGAGAAACATCCATAACATGCCGATCTTCACTTTCAACCTTAGATCTCCAAATATCTGTCACCTTTAAATTCCTATTAATTAAAAATCCTCTCATCCTGGCACCTCTGGTATACGTCCTGCCGCAACCATCTCTAAAACAGTGCCTTTAATTAAAGCCTTGTCTCGATCCTGGTGAAGGTAAGTGTCACACAAACGGTCAACAACATTGCTATCATGCGAGAGCCGAAGATCTTTATACAAAGGATCAGTTTTTATTTTTTCTCTGATCTTCTCTACCTTTATATCTGAAATATTAATCGGAACCATTTGCAGCCTTACAATTTTATCTTTTTATTTACTCTTGAGTTTAAAAAGTATAAAAAACTTTCGGCAAAGATTTATAGCCTGAAATATATAAATTTTTAATACATTTTTTTGTTCTT
>CAYWGN010000078.1:0-18516 GCA_964457495.1 uncultured Desulfobacula sp. | reverse complement strand
GTTTGATTTGATGACCTGAATGTCCATGATACTGCCCATGTTGATAATGAGATTTTGACGGGATATCTGGTCTGAAATATCTGACAGCACCCTGTTATATTTTTCCAGGGTAAGCCGTTTCCTTAATCTTGAAAAGGTTGAACTATCCGGGGCAGCCTCTCCCATTGGAAGACCAATGAATTTTTTAAACGAGAACCGGTCATTAATCAGGCTTTCCAAATCAACATCAGATTTGATTTGAAACCAGTTTCTGAGCAGCATGCATTTGAACAGCATTAAAGGAGAATAGGCCTGGGGTCCTTTTTTCTTTTTCCCAATGGGATAGTTTTTTACCAGTGTGGATTCAATGGGTTCCCAGTGTATGCTTTGATCCAGATTTTTTAAGTGTTCAAGGGTATTGTTTTTTACTTTGGTCTGGGACAATTCCAGGTCTGAAAATGAAAGCGTTTGATTATCAGGTTTAAAACTCATGTGCCACCTCACTTGGATTGACGATGTCTATTCATTGCATGAATTAAAAAAATGTTCAATCATTTCAAGAAATTATTTTTTATGGCACATTTTTAATTATCGCGCCACAATGTTTTTTTATATGGCACAATAATATAAAATGTGCCATATTGTTATCATGCCAAAACATATATCGCAAAATGAGTTAGATGCTGTTCTGAGGGCAGTCAGCCAATTTTCTGAAGGTGCGTCTATTAAAGATGTCAGCGCTGTCATGGAAAAATTGTTGCCACGCCGTACTCTTCAGCGCCGCCTGGGACAACTTATAGCGCAGAAAAAGCTGATCCTAAAAGGCAGGGGCCGAGGCAGCAGATACATTGAGAAAGTAAGAGTAGTATTAGGTGGAACCTCCGCTATTAAAGCTGAGTCTCATGGCGAGTTTGAGGTATATATTCCCGTATCCCGGGAAGGAGAGCAAATTAAGCAGGCGGTTCGCGAACCGGTTCAGAGCCGTCAGCCCGTGGGGTATAATAGAGGATTTGTCGATGATTATATTCCCAATACTACATTCTACCTTTCTCTTGAGATTCAGCAGCGTCTTTTTGAAACGGGACAATCGTCGGGTGATCACAGGCCAGCCGGAACATACGCACGGCAGATATTTAATCGTATTTTGATTGACCTGTCATGGAATTCAAGTCGTCTGGAGGGCAATACCTACTCGTTGCTTGAAACAGATCGGCTGCTTGAATTTGGTGAGGTCGCCGAGGGAAAGCAGGATAGAGAATCACAAATGATTTTAAACCACAAGGCTGCTATCGAACTATTAGTGGAACAGGCGCAGGAAGTCGGGTTCAACAGCTATACAATTTGCAATCTTCATGCGCTTCTATCGGATAACCTGCTGGCCGATCCAAGGGCGTGCGGGAAGTTGCGCGTCATCCCGGTTGGGATAAGCGGGACAGTTTATATTCCTTTGGAAGTGCCGCAGTTGATAAAAGAGTCTTTTTTGAAAGTGCTTGAAAAAGCCGCTGCAATTGAAAACCCGTTTGAACAGGCTTTTTTTGTGATGGTTCATTTGCCGTATCTCCAGCCATTCGAAGATGTAAACAAGAGGGTTTCGCGTCTATCTGCAAATATTCCCCTTATTCGAGATAATCTATGCCCCCTTTCATTTGTTGATGTGCCTGAGCAAGCCTATATTGATGGACTAATTGGTGTGTATGAACTGAATAGGGTTGAGTTACTCAGGGATGTCTTTGTATGGGCATATGAGCGTTCTTGCGCCCGCTATTCAGCTGTACGCAGCTCACTTGGAGAGCCTGATCCTTTCCGATTTCGCCACCGTACTATCATTTTTAATGTTGTAAACGAAGTTGTGCGTGGTGTTATGAATAAAAAGATGGCAGTGTCTTTCATAAAACAGAATGCAGTTGAAAAAATTGAGTTAAAGGAACGGGAGCGTTTTGTTGAGGTTGTAGAAACGGAATTGATGAGCCTGCATGATGGAAATATTGCTCGTTACCGCTTGCATCCTGAAGAATATGAGAACTGGGAAATAACATGGACCGCACAATGATAATTAAATTTTAAATAAGTTTAATCGGCTAATCATATATTTTTCAAGAGCATGAAAAGTCTTCAAAAAACAGGCTGCTTCCGACTCCAAAGCCTTTTAAGAATGTCAGCAGCATGGGCCCTTTTTTTAAAAGTTATTAAACAATTGGGCTAAAATATGCCAATCTATATACAAAGTAAAATCATTTATTTTTTATAACCCATAAATAGTATATATGCCCCGTGGCAAAGCCTTTAGCGGCTAACACATGTGAAATTTTGACAGATCAGTCTTCAGGACACTTGATTTATTTTCTTTCTATGTGTTTAATTGTCCCTGATCTTCACAAAAAATGATTTGAGTAAAGGAGAACATGATGACTTTAGAGTTAGAGCTGGAAATATTCTCAGACTATGTTTGACCCTGGTGTTATTTCATTACCGGGAGTATTGAAAAACTTACAAAAGAATATGATATTCATGTCAAATGGCGGGCGTTTCCCCTTCATCCAGATACGCCTGAACAGGGCCGTACCCTGGAAGACCTGTTTAAATATAAAGAGATACCCTTTGATGTGAACAAAATGATGGCAAACCTGAGAGAAAACGCAGAAAGGCTTGGGCTTGCCCTGGGTGATAGACGGATGACCTATAACAGCCGACTTGCCCAGGAGGTCGGCCTGTGGGCAGAAACAAAAGGTCATGGTCACCAATTTCACATGGAAGCATTTAAAGCTTATTTTGTGGAAGGAAGGAATATCGCTCAAAAAGATGTTCTTTTAAGCA
Source organism: uncultured Desulfobacula sp. (assembly GCA_964457495.1). Lineage (GTDB taxonomy): Bacteria > Desulfobacterota > Desulfobacteria > Desulfobacterales > Desulfobacteraceae > Desulfobacula. The sequence continues at coordinate 15,723 of CAYWGN010000078.1, read as the reverse complement.
TGATAGAAAACTCCGGACTTGATCGCGAGGAAGGTAAGACTGTAATTGAAACCCGGGAATTTTCAGATGCTGTGGATTCGGACTGGGAACTTTCAAGGACAAAAGGTGTCACTGCCGTGCCAAGTTTTTTTTGCGGGCTTGACCGTCTTGTGGGGGCTCAAGCCTATGAAACCCTTGAAAAATTAATCGTAAAATACGGTGCAAAGCCTGTTTGTCAGGAAAACCCTTCTTGACGACAAAGTGATATTCGCATACATTTTGAAAAAATAAACAATATCATTATTTTGATGGCAACAATTTAAACGTGGAGCAAAAATGACTGATAAAAAAAAGAAAATTCCTCCTTCATGTGCGTCCTGTACAGTGGAGATTCCAGACCGGATTTGTTTTTCAGATAAAGGCAAAGGTCACAAGGGATGCCCCTCATTGACACGGAAAGATGTTTTAAAAAAGGCCAATAAAGAGTATGAAGCCAAAGAAATCAAAGAGTTTGCCTACAATGCATCTTTGCAGGAAGCCCAATGCTATGCCAATCGGGACCAGCAACCCTATATTATGCAACCGAGCAAAACACGGATTGTTGAAACCTGTGAATTTGCAATGAAAATGGGGTATAAGCGCATTGGTCTTGCTTTTTGTATAGGATTGACAAAGGAAGTGAAAATTGTTGAGGAAATTTTAAAGGGATACGGGTTTGAAGTTGTTTCCGTCTGCTGTAAGGCCGGCAACAGTTCAAAAGATCTGATTGGTATTTCAGATGATGAAAAGATATATAAAGGCACGGATGAGGCCATGTGCAACCCCATATTCCAGGCAAAGACCCTGACCCATGAACAGGTTGATTTTAATGTTCTGCTGGGATTGTGCGTGGGACATGATTCCTTGTTTTTACAATTTACAGATACTCCCACCACAGTGCTGGCTGTAAAAGATCGGGTCACAGGCCACAATCCTCTGGCAGCCATTTATCAATCAGAATCCTATTACAGGAAGATCAGGCATCCGGATCTTAAATCTTGATCCGTCTTAATTATTTTCTTTTACTATTAGTTCTGCTAATAACAAACCATGAAACTAAGATTAAAAGATATCATTGATCTGGATTATTTCATCTATATGGATGATGCTCTTGATTCTCCCGAAGAGATTCAAGAGCAAACGGTGAGGGATCGTAAAATTTATAATCAGTGCAGGAGCACTGCCCAAACAGAAAAAAGTCTCTTGTTGAAATGGCTGGCTTTTAGAAAAGATGAATTTTTTAAGAAAAAAGATAAAAAAGTATTAACCCTGCTGCCCGGCACAATTTTTTCCACCCTGTATTCCTGGATGATCTATGCCATAGCCTTGACAGGGGTAATCACCGGAGTATCCCTGGCATATTCATTTCTTGCCTATCACGGTAACCGCCCCATCAATGTAACTATTTTTCTTGTTTTATTTGTTGTGTTGCCGGTTTTAATGCTGGTATTCTCGCTGATACTGATTGTGCGAAAGGCCATTGGAACTAAAAAATCAGAAAACTTTTTTCACAATTCCATCATCCATACATTGATCTCATCATTATTTTTTAATGTGCTGCCCAGAATTTTTAAAAAAACAGGGCAGACCATTTTTAAAAAAAGTCTTGATACTCTGGAATATACCTTGTTGCTTATTCGTGTGAAGAACAGGGAATATAAGGATCTTTTTTTCTGGCCGATTTTTATTCTGACATCTGTGTTTGCCGCCAGTTTTTCAACGGGAGCCCTTGGCGGAACATTTTTCAGGGTGATTGTCAGCGACATGGCCTTTGGGTGGCAGTCAACGCTCACAGCCTCAAGTGACAGGGTTTATGATCTGGTTTCATTCCTATCTCTTCCCTGGTCCTGGTTTGTTCCGGAATTCCTTGCCCACCCGAGCCTTGAACAAATAGAAGGCTCCCGGATTATTTTAAAGGACGGCATCTCTATCCTGGCAACACAGGATCTGGTATCCTGGTGGCCCTTCATTTGTATGGGAATCCTGTTTTATGCTGTAATCCTCAGGGGACTTCTTATCATTATCGGGATTTTAGCTCAAAAACATATCCTCCACTATTTTAACTTTAAAAGGCCCAGGTTCAAGCTATTAATTGTCAGAATGAAGTCTCCTGTCCTGGACATTAACGCTGATAAAACCCAGGCAAGCCAGGCCAGCGAAAAGAACCCGAACAATAATATGAAAGAGAACTCTTCTTTTAAAATCAGGCCGGATGTGCCAGGCCAAAAGGCATTGCTCCTTGTATCAAAAAACGTCTATTCTGATGAAATAATTAAAAGCGTCATCAAGGGTATTGAAACACATTTATTTTTTAATGTGAAAGAGACCCTGGGAATCAGTTTTGATGTTGACGATGATGCTGATATCATCCGTGAGAAGAGCCAGGGTGATGTGGATCATGTGATCCTGGTCAATGAAGTCTGGCAGCCACCCATAAGAGGACTGCTCCATTATATTACACAGATAAAGGCGGCTATGCCCCAGGGCAGACTCTTGTGGATACTGTTAACCCAGGATGCCGACCAGGCAGATCTTTCAGTTGACAACACAGATATTAATTATGATGTCTGGAAAAAAGCTATATTTAAACTTGAAAATCCTGACATAGTAGTGAAAAGGTTTATTTAGCAATGATACTTGAATTTGCTGTATTGGGCCACCCCAATGAGGGAAAGTCTTCCGTGGTTTCCACCCTGACCGAGGATGACCAGATAAAGGTCAGCCCTATCCCCGGTGAAACCAAAGTATCAAGGAATTATACTATAACAATTGACGGGAAAGACATCATCCGGTTTGTGGATACACCCGGGTTCCAGGTGCCCAGGCAGACCCTTGCATGGTTTAAGGCATTTGATGGCGATCAGGACAAAATTGCTGCCCGGTTTATTGATGCTTTTAAAAATGATCCTTTTTTTGCAGATGAGTGTGAACTTTTAGATCCAGTGGCCAGGGGCGCTGGCATTATTTATGTGGTGGACGGTTCAAGGCCTGTGCGGGATGACGATTTGGCGGAAATGGAAATTTTAAGGCTTACAGGTCGACCGAGAATGGCCATTATTAATTCCAAAGCAGACCAGAAAGATTATACTCAGGATTGGAAACTTGAGTTTAGAAAGCATTTTAATTGTATTCGTGTTTTTAATTCAAACAGAGCCAATTTTACAGAGCGAATTAAAATGCTTGAAAGCCTTAAAGCCATTGACCAGGAATGGGAATCTGTTCTTTCCCGGGTGATCCTGGCATTTAAAGAGGACTGGCAGAAAAGAAATCGTCTTGTTACAGCCTTAATGATCCAAACCATTGAAAAAAGCCTGTCATTTTCCATATCTGAATCCATCACCTCATCTTCTGATCAAGAAGAGATCAAAGAAAAACTCAATGAAAAATATCAGGCCCATATAAAAGATCTGGAAAATAAGATGTTTAAACAGATCAGAGCCTTGTTCAAACATCATCTTTTTGAATATCATCTGCCAGAGTATTCAATTCTTAAACACGAGCTTTTTTCAAAACAGACCTGGGAGATTCTGGGCCTTACAAAAGAACAGCTGGCAGCAGCCGGCGCCATCATCGGCGGCACAATGGGGGCTGCCATCGATACTGCTTTTGCAGGACATACATTGGGTGTATTTACTGTCCTGGGAGGGGTTTTAGGGGCCGGGTCTGCCTTGTTTGGCGGAAAAAAGATAACCCAGAATAAAAGGGCAGGTATCTGGTTTGGGGGGGATAAACTTAAGCTGGGTCCCAATAAGAACCTTCAATTTCTCTATATTCTGATTGACCGTGCATTGATTTATTATTCCCATATTATTAACCGCCCCCATGGCAAAAGAGATTTGTCAGATCAGTCTGGGAATACAGATACCAAAAAGAAAGGATATTCCACAGGCTTTATAGCAAGTCAAAGAAATGTTTGTGCAAAGTTTTTTAAAGTTGCCACTGGCCATTCCTTTATAAAGGAGAAAACAATAATGCCAAAGTTTGAAGAATTGATTGAATCTGTTTTAAATGATATATCCGAGAAATTTTAAAATAAAGGAAGTCTATAGAATGTTATCAAATCTTTTCAGCCCGATTCACATCGGCAATATGACCTCAAAAAACAGGCTTTTAATGTCTGCCATGAGCATAAATTTTGGTGTGGATGAAAACTGTTGTGTAACGGACCAGCTGGTTGAGTATTTTATTGAAAGAGCCAAAGGTGGTGTGGGCATGATGCTGGTGGGGGGCGGAAGCGTCCACCCCGGAGGTCAGGAACTGCCTGATCTTCCCCAGATGTATAATGATAATTGTATTCCGGCCCTAAAAGATATGGTTCAAAGGGTGAAGCAGTATGACACCCTGTTCGGGGTGCAGCTATTGCATGGAGGACGTCAGTCCTATCTTCCTGAAAAAGTGGCACCTTCTCCCATTCCAGCACCGGCTGTTGTAAAGGGCCCGGTCAGAGCCCTTGAGATTAATGAAATAAAAGAATTGACATCCTGTTTTGGGGATTCAGCCAGACGATGCCAGGAATCAGGATTTGATTTTATTGAGCTTCATGGTGCCCATGGGTATCTGATCAACCAGTTCATGGCCCACAATTCCAATATCAGAACAGATAAATATGGGGGATCGTTTGAAAACCGGACACGGTTTTTGTTTGAAATTATTGAAGATATCCAGGCAAAGACAGGCAAAGACTTTCCCATTGGAATACGGATTAATGGAAATGATTATATCGAAAATGGATGGGATCTTGAAAGTACGGTAAGACTTGCACCTTTGCTTGAAAAAGCAGGGGTTGTATATATTCATGTTTCAGGCGGGGTTTACGGGTCAACAGAACTTACCATACCCTCCATGTACACCCCCCATGGATGCTTTGTCCATCTGGCAGAAGAAGTAAAAAAACATGTTAATATTCCCGTGATTACCGTGGGGCGGATTAAATATCCGGATCATGCCGAAGAGATTATTAAAGATGGCAAGGCAGACATGGTGGCCTTGGGCAGGTCTCTTCTAGCTGATCCCTATTATCCTGAAAAAGCCAGGAAGGGTGAATTTTCCCAGATTCGTCCCTGTGTCGGATGCTGTCTTGGATGTATTCATGCAGTACTTGCCAAGGAGCCGGGTTCCTGTGTGGTTAATCCTGATGTGGGAAGGGAATATAAACTCAAAAACGAAACCAGACCCGAACAGGTTTTAAAAATACTCATTGCAGGGGTCGGACCTGCCGGCATGGCAGCGGCAAGACAATTTGCTTTCCAAGGGCATAAGGCCATTGTCTGCGAAAAAGGAGAAGATACAGGCGGGTTGCTGTCCCTTGCTTCAAAAGCTCCGGGTCGAGGGGAACTCAATGATATCCTGGATTTTTTCAGGAATGAAATGGCAAGACTGGATGTTGAGATCTGGTATAATACAGAGCTGACCCTCGATCTTATCAATGAAATCAATCCTGACAAAGTGATCCTTGCCACAGGGTCAATGCCGGATATGCCGGTGATTAAAGGGCTTTTTCAGACAAAAATGGATCTGGTGACCAATGTTGATGTGATGAGCGAAAAAGAACATGTCAAAGATAAGGTCATCGTGCTGGGTGGCGGTATGACTGGTTTGATCACAGCTGATTTTCTCGCAGACCAGGGAAAACAGGTTGTTGTTTTGAACCGGAAAAAGAGTTTTGCTGAGGAAATGTCCAGCAATGACCGCTATTACTTGAGGGAACGGCTGAAAAAAGGAAATGTGACCCTGTATAAAAATGTTTCAGTTAAGCAGTTCACAGATGATGGGGTTGTTTTTAAATCCAATGGGGAAGACATCACATTAACCGGTTTTGAGTCAGTGGTGATTTCTGAAAAACACAGCTCCATCAGGGAAGCAAAAAAACTTGAAAAAAAAACAAAGGTCTTGTTTCATTTCATCGGTGATGCAAAATCTCCACGGCATTTGATGTACTGCATCAGTGAAGCCGATGAAATTGCAAGATCAGCATGAGATCTGATTCGATAAAATGATTTTTTGAATAAGTTTTTATTCAATTTCAAAAGCACGTTCACCGTGGAGGGAATCTTAGAATTTGTTGCCATATCCATCCAAAGGACGTAAGGTGATCAACCTGGAACGGGTTATGCAAAATTCCTTATGGCAAATATCCAGTGTTTAAATGTAAATATGAACAAAACAGAAATTATAGTTTCATATGGTTAGACCATTTCAAATTTCTATCGCTTTGCCAGTTAAGGGTTTTTGGCAATCGTCATAAAAACTCTGGACTTTTTTTGGTTGACAACATAAGGTATATGGGCTACAGAAATCTTAAATCAGGCTGTTTAAGCGCTTTTTTAGCTATTTGTAGTTTTAAAAATTTAATGGGTTGGAAAATCTGTATGGCACAGCTAGAATTAAAAAATGTTAGTGTGAGATTTGGCGGACTATTGGCATTATCCGATTTGAGTTTTACAATTGGCAACGGTGGAGTTGTGGGGCTCATCGGCCCCAATGGTGCTGGAAAAACAACTGTTTTTAATGTCCTCACCGGTGTTTATCAGGCATCGGAGGGAGAGGTGCTCTTTGACGGGAAAAGTATCCTTGGTAAACGGCCCTATGCTATTTTTGAAAAAGGGATTGCCAGAACCTTCCAGAATATTCGCCTTTTTTCCGCCATGACCGCTGTGGAAAATGCTATGGTGGCGAGACACTGCAGGGCCTCCAAAGGGATTGTGGGATCTATATTAAGAACCCCGTCCCAGAAAAGGGAAGAAGCTTTTATTAAAGAAAAGGCCATGGAAGCACTGACTTTTATGGGTGTTGGAAAGTATGCCGATGATGTGGCATCAAATCTGCCCTATGGTCTCCAGAGAAGACTTGAGATTGCCAGAGCCATTGCCTCGGAACCCAAGGTGCTGCTGCTGGACGAACCTGCTGCGGGCATGAACCCCTCTGAATCCTCAGAGCTGATGAAAGACATTACGCGCATATCAGAGCTTGGCATTGATGTGCTCCTTGTGGAGCATGACATGAAAGTTGTGATGGGTGTGTGTGATCATATCGTATGTGTTGATCATGGAGTGAAAATTGCTGAAGGTGATTCAAATGAAATTCAGAATAACCCAAAGGTGATTGAGGCGTATCTAGGTCAGCCTGCCAACCAATAATTTTTAGGAGGAAAAGATGAGAAAAAGAGTTTTATCAATTATGATTATGGGCCTTATTCTGGTTCCATTCCTGTTTAGTGCAGTCGCTGCAAAAACTTTGAAAATCGGTTCCATGAGTCCTTTGACAGGCCCCTATGCATCTGATGGAACAGATATTAAGAATGGTGCCCGGGCTGCCATTGAAGTATTTGAAGAAGCCGGTGGAATGCCTGGCTATGACAAAATTGAATTTTTTCCCCAGGATACAGCCTGTGATCCAAGACAGGCCGTTGCCGCAGCCAACAAGCTTATCAACCTTGAAGTTGTTGGTGTGATTGGTGCCTATTGTTCGTCTTCAACCATTCCATCATCTGAGGTGCTGGATGAGGAAGACATCATCATGATTACTCCGGCTTCCACAAATGAAAAAGTTACTGATCGAGGTCTTCCCTATATGTTCAGAATGTGCGGAAGAGACGATGATCAGGCTCCTGCAGCTGCTAAATTTATGAAAGAAGCGCTGGGCGCAAAAACTATTTTTATCGTGGATGACAAAACCACCTATTCCCAGGGTCTGGCTGACGGCGTTAAAAAAGCCAGTATAGCTCTGGGTATGGAAGTAGTTAACCATGAGCATGTTAATCAGGGAGACAAAGACTTTTCTGCTATTTTGACCATGGCAAAACGGGCAAATGCCGATATCTTCTACATGTCTCTTCAGGGATACTCTCCTGCAGCCATGATGACACTCCAGGCAAAACGCCTGGGCATGGAATCCCAGATTATTACCCAGGATGCCGTGTTCCAACCCAAATTCATGGATGTTGCAAAAGAAGCATCACAAGGTGTTTATCTTACTTATGGGTTTACAGATGAAAGCACACCTCAATACAAAGCCTTTGAAGCAAGATATGTGCCCAAATATGGTAAGATTGCAGCCTATGCAACCTATGCCTATGATTCAGCCACAGCATTGCTATACGCTATCAAGGCTGCTGGTTCCACAGATTCTAAAAAAGTCAAGGCTGAACTGATGAAACTGGATTTCCAGGGTGTTGCAAAACATATCAAGTTCGCACCTAATGGGGATTCCGGATCTTCTTACATTGCCTATAAAGTTGTTGGCGACAAGTTTGTTCCTTATTGGGAACCCGTCAAAGGTCTGATTAAATAACCCGATTAAATAATTTTGGTTAAATAATTTTGGTTAAATAATCTGGTTAAAATGTGATGCGGCTTTTGCCGTGGCATAAGCCGCATCTTTTTGTTCACCCCAAGAACTAAAGTTAAGAAAATTAAATATAATGGAATATTTTATTCAGCAGTTGATTAACGGTATAACCCTTGGCGGGATGTATGCATTGATCGCACTGGGTTATACAATGGTATATGGCGTTATCCAGCTCATCAATTTTGCCCATGGCGAATTTTTTGCTGCTGGTGGATATGTGGGGGCCATTGCCCTGGCTTATTTTGCCGGGCTCGGTTATATGGGAACTCACCCCGTGATCTGCCTTACCGCCTCTTTTATGATTGCCATGGCCTATTGCGCCTATCTTGCAGTGGGGGTTGAAAAAATCGCCTATAAACCATTGCGGAAACAGTCCAGACTGGCTGCCCTTTTGTCTGCTCTGGGCATGTCCATTTTTCTTTCCAATGGCATGATGCTCACCCAGGGGGTGTATGATAAGGTTTATCCTGGTGAGCTGTTCCAGGGAAGATTTGATTTTGGCATGGTAACCATCTCCTATCTCCAGATCATGATCGTATCCCTGACAGCCTGCCTTTTGGTGGGCCTCAATTTACTGGTATTCAAGACCAAAATCGGCATGGCCATGCGGGCAACGGCCCAGGACAAGACCATGTCAGCCCTTGTGGCCATTGGCAGCAACCGGATTATCTCCCTGACTTTTGCCATTGGTGCAGGCCTTGCCGCTGCTGCTGGTATCATGTATGGCCTTTATTACGGATCAGTCAAGTATGACATGGGATTTGTTCCGGGCATCAAGGCTTTTGCCGCGGCTGTACTGGGCGGCATCGGGAATATTACCGGTGCCATGATAGGCGGTCTGATTATCGGAATGGTTGAAATATTCGGTGCAGGCTATATCTCAGGCGAGTACAAGGATGTGTTTGCATTTATCATATTGATTGCCGTTCTTTATTTTAAACCAAATGGAATTATGGGCGAGAATATAGATGATACAAGAGTTTAAGAAAGTTTGGAAACAATATACCATCGGCATGTTGTGGCTTTTAGGGTTGCTCTGGCCATTGCTGGGCATTCATCCTGACGGCACAATAACTTTTCAGAAAACAGTGACGGTCTGGAGTTATATATTGGCAGGGACTTTTGTCTGTCTGATGATTTATGTTATGAAGGCTGGCGATTCTTTGAAATTTATTTCAAATCCGGTTTCCCGGGTTGCGGGCAATATCAAGAAAGTTTCAACTGCCTTCCCCACATGGGTCTGGATAAGTGTAACCCTGGTGTTTGCATTGATCTATCCACTATTTGCAGGCCGTTACGGCACAGACGTGGCCATTAATGTGCTGCTTTATATCTGTCTCGGGTTGGGCCTTAACGTGGTTGTGGGTCTGGCCGGCATGCTGGATCTGGGGTATATTGCATTTTACGGTGTTGGCGCCTATACCTATGCAGTGCTTAATGTCACCTATGGTCTGGCCTTCTGGGTCTGCCTGCCCCTGTCAGCATTAACGGCATGCATTGCCGGCTGTATTGTCGGGTATCCAACGCTTCGCATGCGGGGGGACTATTTGGCCATTGTCACCCTGGGCTTTGGGGAGATCATCCGGATTATCCTCAACAATTGGATGACCCTGACCAATGGTCCCAATGGCATTCTGGGGATCAAGCCCATTGGTATTTTCCTCCCCATATTTGAAAATGGATTTACTTTTGAACATTTCTGGGTGAAAAAGCTTCAGTTTTTTTATTATTTTGCATTGGCTCTGGTTATCGTGGCAGTTATTGCAGTTCAGCGCCTGAATTTTTCGCGGGTGGGCCGTGCCTGGGAATCCATCAGGGAGGATGAGACAGCAGCTGAACTCATGGGGGTTAATACCTTTATTTATAAGCTTTTGGCCTATGCCATGGGTGCAGTGTTTGCAGGGATTGCCGGTGCTTTTTTTGCCGCACGCATGAAATTTGTCAGTCCGGAAAGTTTTACCTTTCTTGAGTCGGCTATGGTGTTGTGTATGGTGGTTCTGGGCGGGATGGGATCCATCCCCGGGATTATACTGGGGGTTATAGCCCTGATTGCCCTTCCCGAGATTTTTCGCGAGTTTCAATCCTATCGAATGTTGATCTTTGGCGCCACCATGATTATCATGATGCTCTTCAGACCTGCCGGTCTGATACCAGCCAAGCGCATGGGAACCCGATCTGAAGAAAAGGAGGGATAAGGACAGATGAGTTTGCAACCGATTCTTGAATTGAAAAATGTCCATTCCGGATACGGGTCCATCAAAGCCCTTAAAGGTATATCCCTCAAGGTTATGCCCGGAGAAATTGTGGCTATCATAGGAGCCAATGGTGCTGGAAAATCAACAACACTCATGACCATCTGCGGTATTGTTAAAGCTGAAAAAGGCGAAATTTACTATGATGGTAAACTGATCAACAAAGTCCTGCCGGAAAAGCTTCCCACCATGGGGCTTTGCCAGGTTCCGGAAGGAAGAAGGATTTTTCCCAGACTCACAGTTATGGAAAACCTGCGGCTTGGAGCCTTTCACAGGGATGATACTGATCAGATTATGAAAGATATCCAGAATTCCTATGACATGTTTCCCATTTTGGGAGAAAGGAGAAGCCAGCAGGGCGGAACCCTTTCCGGCGGTGAGCAGCAGATGCTGGCCATTGCAAGGGCACTTATGACAAAGCCAAAGCTTCTTTTGCTGGATGAACCTTCCCTGGGGCTTGCACCCATCATTGTTCAGCAGATTTTTGAAATCATTGCCAGGATCAACAAGGAAGAAGATGTCACCATCCTGTTGGTTGAACAGAATGCTAATCTTGCACTCCAGGCAGCATCAAGGGGTTATGTCGTTGAAACAGGCGAAATCACCCTTGAAGATGAAGCACAGTCTTTATTGACCAATCCAAAGATCAGGGAAGCCTATCTTGGTGAATAAGATATTTCTGATCAAATAGTCCATTCATAATTTTCAGCCGGTTTCACTTTAATTTGAAACCGGCTGTTTTCAGCAAGTGTTAATCTGAAATCCATAGTTTGTTTGATAGCAGTCTGTTCATTTATCCGCCATTGAATTTTCTGGGCCAAGTTCTGTCTCCACACAGACTATTCACAATTTCCTTCACTGACAATAGAATTTAAAAAAAGCTATTTGTGTAAAATGTCAATTATGGCAAAATCCCCAAATAGCGATTTTGTAAAAGTTTTGCCAGTTCACAGGTTGTGAAAAAGTACGATTGAGAAGGTGGTCATATTATTCCAGCCCTTCAGAACTTGTTCCAGAGTTGGTCGATTTTGCTTTTCAGTACTGAATTGCTTTGCAGCATTATTTATCCTTTTAAAAAATATCCGCCTGTTTTTTTGCTTCCCCGATGTTCAATCAAATCTTTTCCAACCAGGGTTTGAATTTGTTTTTCCAGGGTTTTTCCAGACCGGTTATCAAGAAGGGCTGATGCCCGTCTGGTCTGTATTCCCGGGTTTTGTGAAATCACGGCAAGCAGGGATTTTAATCCCTCATTTAATCCCTCATTTAATCCCTCATTTAGATTGACAGGATGTCTTTTTTTTTCAAGGGCAACTCCCCGGTCAAATACTGCCGTGACAAAGGTGGTGAACTCAAATCGAATAGGGGCGTGTCCGGCTTCTTTCATCAGGTTTTGCATCCTCCTGATGCCGGTTCCCATTTTTTCAATATAGCCGATCCTGTGAAACAACCCTGCGATTTTGGGATTTCTTAAAACGCTTTTTTTGCCGAAATCTTTTTCAAGAAGCCCTTTGACCAGTCCCCCAGGGCTTGAGATTTCAATGCGGTCATCAAAGATCTCCACCATGACATTGGCTCCTTTTTCAAAATAGTATCGATGACACACGGCATTGATCACGGCTTCCCTCAAAGCCTCTAAAGGCACCTGGGGGACTTCGATCCGTTTGGGGGAGCCGTCAAATTCATAGCGGACCGGGATGTGCTGCCGCAAAAAGAGCATGGTATTGTCCACATTGTAGATGATATCCTGGTTGAAATCCTTGCGGTCCAGGACGTGGACTTTTTCAATTCCCTTGTACAGGGCGCAGGTGATACCGGCATGGGGATAAAATTGATCCAGATCCCGGGCAAAAAAGAAAATGCCTGTGTTGTTAAAGATGAGATTACCTGCCGGTTGTTCTGCAACACCAAGATTCAATAAAATAGACCGGGTATCCAGAACCGGGGAGATCTCTGCCAGGGAAAGAAAGTGGGACAGTTTTTGGGGATCAAAATCATTTTGAAAATTAAATTTCAAGTTCATGAGTTCCTCAAACCGGATCCGGCCTTCGGACTGGAAAAACTCGATGATCTGATTGCGGTTCATCTTCTGGGCATTGGGCCCGATCCGGGTGTAAAATCCTGAACTGCAGCTATAGGGTTTTTCCGTGCCCTGGTTCACATGCACCACCAGGAGGGACGCAAGTTCCTGGAGTTTTATTTTTATGGGAGGATCACAATTATTGGCAATATCCTGTATCTGGGATTTTAATTGATTGGTAACAACAATCCCCTTGATCTTTCCTGAGTCTGAAATGCCAATGAAAATCCTACCACCGGACCCGTTGGCGAAGGCCACCATTTCCCGGTCAATATGGGCTGGTTTTTCCTTGAACTCGATAAAGTAGCCTTCGCCCTCTTCTATTATCAGTTTTAATTCTTTTGTTTTCATCCTTCTATGCCGCAAATTTTTTGGTCAATTGTATGATCTCTTCAATCTGTTTTAAAGAAAACAGTCCCCGTATACCTTGGCTGGGCATGTTATTGTGGGTGAACTGATGCAAAAGTCCTCCCTTGCTGTAAACCTTAGGGTCATCAGACACCATTTAGTTCTTTTCTTGTCTGAGCTTCTGTCCGTGTCATTTTGATAACCCTGCTTAAACAGCTTTATAAAACTTCTGCATCTGTATCAATATTTCAGGTGCTTGTAAAGCTTGGTTTAAAAGTAAGAGCCAAAATTTGGTGTGACAATACCCAGGGTTCTTTTCTCCTGCGTTTAGAAAAGCCATCAGGGTTTTCAGGGTCCCACAAAAAAGGTTCTATTTCAGGCCGTGATTTACTGAAGCTTTTTGAACCTTTAAGGGAATGTCGGTTAATAAAATCAAATCATTAAGCAAAAAAGATAACCATTTAAAATACTTACGAAGGTTTTTGAAAATTAACCCTACCTGTTCCACTTATTTGTGGAACAGGTCATATGCTTCCTTAGAAACTAGGGCCCCTATTTTTGCTAACCCTTATAGAATAAAGCTTTGATAACAAATTATGCACCCTCAACGGGTGTTTTGCCTACCGTCAAATACCAGTCATTTTATATGCGATTGCCCTGATGAAATTTCGATTATATATTGACAATAAATCAGACAAATTGATAGACTATAAAAGTTCAAACCGAGGAATCTCAACTGAAACTGAATGATCAATTTTCGTAACCCACGGTATTTTCACATTGGTTTTGCTGTATTCCTGGGCACACTTTTTTATCTATCATTAATTGTTTTGAAAATAAGGAGGGTATTATGGCAGTTTCCATTATTATCAGACGAACGGTAAAGGATGAGACCATGGCAGGCAAACTGGCGCCTTTGATCGTACAACTCAGATCCCGTGCCACTATTCAACCTGGATTTCTGACGGATCAGACCTTTAGCTGCCTGGACTGTGATGGGGAGTATATGATCATCAGTTCCTGGAATACTCTGGAAGACTGGAACAAATGGATGCACAGCGAGGAACGCATGGCAATCCAGCGCCAGATAGATGGGTTGCTGGGGGAAAAAACCCTTTACCGGTATTATGAACCTGTTGTGGGAGGGATCACTCCACGGTTTCAATCAACATGAATCTGAGGGGCCAAGCTATAATCGGATGATTTCAAACTCCTGATTACAGTGTTCCAGGAATTTTATCAGGTCTTTAGAGGCAATGGTTGTTGTTGCCGTATTTACCAGGGGATGGAAGTTGAGAAGTTCTTTATCCATCATTTCTTCATCCAATATCACTTTGATTTCATGGTTTTGGGCATTGATAAGGGCAAAGGGAGTCACTGAACCCGGAATTACGCCTAAAACCTGGGCCAAAAGATCTGGTTTCCCAAAGGACGGACTTTTGGCATTGATTTTTTTTGCCATCTCCTTGATTATTATGGGCTTGTCAGAAAGGGTGACCACTAAAAAAAGATTTTTCTTTTTATCCTTAAAAAACAGATTTTTACTATGGGCGCCATCTATGCCTCCGTGATGCAGGTCTGCTTCTTCAACAGTGTATACGGCTGGATGTTCATGGTTTGTGTATTCAATGTTGATTTGAGTAAGTACATTGAGCAGTTCTTCCTGGGTTTTTAACATATTTTGTTTTTCCAATTATTTGGGTTCAAGGTTAAACAGGATATCGTTTTCCAGATAAACCTGCTCCAGTTGTTTTTGATAATTGGTCAATTCCTCCCCTTTCCTATTAGCCAGTTCCTGGACAAGATACTGGATTATGGCCAGTATGCCCGAGATATTTCCAATAAAGGGGATAGATCTTGACGGGACCACAAGGGACAGGTCTGCAAACCCGATTACAGGGCAGATGGAGCTGTCAGTCATGGTTAACAGGGTGTGGCCGCTGCGGCGGATCATCTTGCTTAATTTGATCAGTTCATTGGGATACCGGGAAGTTGCCATAAGGATTACCAGGCAGTTGGGGTGGGCATTGGTGAGCATATCAAAGCAGGTGGAATCACTGCCTTTCATGATGTGTACCCCTTTTCTGATCTTGGTCAAAGACCAGCCCAGGTAATATGCAAATGTATAGGACAGCCTTGAGCCTACAACATAGACAGAATGGCTTTTATCCAGGTGCTCAACAAATTGGTTCATTGTCTCAATATTAATATTTTCATAGAGATATTTAAGGTTGTTCAATTCTTCCAGAATACCCCGGTGAAGTCTGTCTGTCCCTGGGTCTTTAATGCCTTTGATGTCAGCTCTTTCAGGAAGAGAAAGGCCTGTGTTTACAAAATCTTTTAATGCTTCTTGAAATTCTGAATACCCTTTGTATCCCAGTGTGCTGACAAATCTAACCACTGTGGCTTCACTGATCCCGCAGGTTTCAGCCAGTTCCTTTGTGGTCATGAAAACAGCCCTGGAAGGATTTTGCATGATATATGTTCCAAGAGCCTGGGCCTTGGGGGTCAGGGACTCCAATTTGTTTGAGATATCATTAATTACGGGATGTGATGCTGGATCATTCATTATTGTTTTAACCTGATTAAGTGTATTATATGGGAAAAAATATCCATTATTTATTATTATAGTGGTCTAAGGACCGCAAATTTTATAACTTGAACGAAATTGCTTGTCTTTTG
>CAYWGN010000077.1:0-18591 GCA_964457495.1 uncultured Desulfobacula sp. | reverse complement strand
TTGGATTTGCATCTTTAAAAAAGCCTCTCATTATTCTACTGGTATTGATTATATTAGGTAGCGGGACATATATATATAACACATCATTTTTCATTAATCCTTACATTAAAAAGTCAACATTAGTTTATGAGAATGAAGAAGGAGATCTTTACTATGTTTATGATCCACTTTCTGGGCCTGATGGAAAAGGTAAAATATGGGCAGAAATATTTTTGATTCCTGATGAAGATAGCCTTTTTTATTATACAAGATCATTAGAAATAAAACAAAAGGGGAAAAGTCCAAAAAAGTTCTATAGTTTATTATTAATATTTGAAATTGACAAAAGAGAAAAGAAATATAGATACTTTGAATCTGCCGTATTGAATAAAAAATTTAAGCACATACTCAGTTATTATGATAATAAAGAAGGAGAAGAAGAATATAATCCTCCTTATTGCGACTGGAAACCTTTTCCGGATGAATCAAAAGAAGAGCCTTTTTATTCATTGATACAATATTTTAGAAAATGAAAAGTATGATACTTGAGTTTAAACTAAAGTTAAGTTATTGAAATTATTATGTATTTAGTCAATTTTATTCTTGACATTAAAGGCCTTCTTTCTTAATGTGAAGTTAAACTAAGAAAGGAGGTTTTTTTATGAAAAATCAAGGGGATAGGTTAAGTTTAAGATCAAATTTTAAGTTTTATAGGCAGGGGTCTTGCACAAATGCAGTTTTGTGCATTCGAATGGTTGTGGTTGTTATCGTTTTTGCCTTTACTATTGGTGGATTTGTAGGATGTTCATCGACACCGAAGGAAGTTCGGGTGGTTCGTGAGCAGGTTCAGAATGCTTATGAAATGAATAGGCCCGTTGTCATGCGGACATCAAAGGATGACAATAGACCTGCCTGGACCAAGGAGACTGTTTTTGAGGATTCTGGCAAGGTTTATTTCTCTGGTGCTTTTTTTAATGGGTCTGATTATTCTGTAACTGTTCGCTGTGCCAATGCTGAGGCACTCAAGGTTGCAGCTCAAGAGATTTCTCAGTTTATCCGGGTTGAATTTTCTTCGTTTGCTCAGGGGGAGAATGTTGGCGTTGGTGGGATTGAGCGGTACATATCAGATGGTATTGCTGTTTTTGTTCGCAATCTTCACATGCAAGGGGTTCGTCAGCGGGAAGTTTATTATGAAGAGGTGATGAGCGCCGCTGTTATGCAGCCGACCTATAATATCTGGGTTCGATTGGAAATGTCAAAATCTGATTATCTTCGGGCTAAGGCTGATGTTCTCAAGAAGCTTCGGGATGAATTCCATGCAGAGGGTCAGATTGAAGCCAAGGAAAAGGCTGAGCGGCTCCTCGATCAGTTAAAAGAGGAGGCTTCTCATGGAAGGGTATAAGATGATCCTTGCTGTGTTCATGAGTCTCCTTAATATTGTCAAAGTCATATCCGGCGAGGCTGATTTCAATGATAAGAAAGCTGAACCTGCGCGTGAGTCGGTTGCAGTTGAGCGAGCTGTTTCTCGGGTTCAGCCAAAACAAGTTCAGCGGATGAAATTGGAGGTTCCAATATTTGTGCGGGCTGTTCCTTCTGGTCATTTTGCAGGGGTATCGGCTCCATCTAATAATTTGCATGAGGCTCGGCGTTCTGCGGTCGGTGATGTTACCCGGCAGATACTCGGCACTATCAATGTTCGGTATGATCATCGGTATAAAGATCAGGTTTCTGGTGATGCTCGTAACCCAACAAGACGTGTTGATGATCGTTTATCTAAGGTTTCATCAGGGATAGTGCTTGATGTTGAGCGGGGGATTGTCCGGTCAGTGGATGGTTTTGATGGCAAAGGTCAGCACATGTGTTTTCTTTTGGTGAAATATTCTGAATCAAAGATTAGTGAAATGCGACGGCTTAGTCGTGGTTCTCAGTTGACCGCTGTGCTTGTTTCTGAATCTGATAATGGTCGGGTAAAGCTTCGCTTGGTTGAGGCTAATGATGTGGCGGTAACTCTGTCATCCGCTGACGTTAAGGTTTCAAAGAAGAATAATTTTGCCGGTGTTTACAATTTCTGCATTTGGAAGGTGCCAAAGGGATCTCAGTCTAAATTCAAAGTTTCATTTGATCCAGTTCGGCTTCGAGGTGATTCACGGGTTGTGTTGCTCGATTTTCACAAATCTGAGAAAGGGTTTGGTGATTTCTTGCTTGGAGCGTCAGTGTCCAAGGAAATCAAACTGCATGGTGTTGATGAGATCGGGCGCAAAGTGGCCGTGACGGTAGGGATTTGATCGGGTTTAGATTTTTGATTTCAGTTCGAATGCACTTATCATATATTGCAAATCTCCGCCGTGGAAAGAGATATTGATTTCATAGTTCAGGTTAAATGTATGCGGCAATGGTGGACCCCATGCCTCTGTATAGCTTGAAACTGGCGTATAGACCACATAAGCCCCTTCAGGGACGTGGTTGAAAGCGAATTTCTCATCCATCACCTTTGATTCCCAAATCGGGTGGCAACTTCTGATAACTTCCCTTGCATGATCAAAGGATGTATTCTTAGCTGGTGACAAATAGACTTTTGCATTTGGTTTTGTATCTGAGAGTACCCATCCGGTGATATTATACAGCTTTGTGTTTTTATTTATGGTAATGGCTTTGCAAGGGCCACTATTCCACATAGCATCAATCTCTGCTTCAAAATCCGTTGCATTGAAATTTTTGTAAAAGTTTATCAGGGATTGGTCTATCTCTTGTTCTATCTTCATGGTTGGAGCTGGTTCCTTTGTGCATGCAATCAGGAGAATGATCATGGTCAGGCTGAAAAATAGGTTTTTAGGTTTCATAGGGATAATTAGGGGAACGGTGGTATTTATAGTTTCTGGGTTCATAAGGTATCCCCTCGGGTTTGTTTTAGATGTTGTATGTATTGTTCCTGGAAGTATGGGAAATTTGGTTTATTGTTTGGTGGAATTTTGATTGTTCCTGATTTGACTGCATTCTTTCCCCAGCCCATGATTTCATTAAATGTATGGTGGTAGGTGTTGGTTCTACGGTATTTGTATTTACATTTGGATGTAGGTTTAGGAGCTGCGGCAACAGCAGGTTCATAATTCAAATCACCGCGCAGGTAGCCAAGGGATCTTGCTCCTTTCTTTACTGTTTTTGATGAGATCATTTTGTATCTGCTTCTTTATCCTGCTCTTGTCGTTGGATGTTTTTGGGGGTTATTTCACCTCTCATATAGGCCAGGCTTCGTGAGCCTAAATGGTTATAGTGGTTTTGTTGGTTCATTTTTTACCTCAAATTTGTCCGTTGATTGCTTTACGGCTTAATTCATTGTCTTCCTTTTCATCCTTTGCCAGGTAGCCAAGTTCTCTGGCTATTTTTCGTATCTGTTCCATGGACTTCAGTTCATATCCCCAGTGTGGCAATAAAGTCCGCCATATCCGTTTTTATGGTTTGAATATTTGCCGGTCTTTATGAAGTTGGCAAAGTCTTGCAGCAGAGCCCAAAGTGTTCCTCCATGGCAGAGTGGGTTCCTGAAGTGTTCCCGGCTCATATTTATCAGATTGCCTTTTGTTGTATAGTGATTCTTCAGGTAGATCAGGTTTTCTTTTATCAGGAAATGGTTGATCTTTTTTGGATCAGTTGAATAGTGGCCATCGCTATGGTTGCTCAGGAATTGCCGGTCATGCTTGGCAATCTCAGCAATGATTTTATTTACAATTTCAATTTTATCTTGTTTGGTTTTCATGGTTTTTGCCTCTGATTGGTTTATGCACAACTGTGCATTTGCACACTGCCGGTTTTGTGCAGATGCATTCATGCGTGTTTTATTTTAAGCTAAATGATTTGAATGGGTTGGGTGAGTGGGGTGCGGGAAGGGATTCGATCACAATCTATGGATGAAGCCTCTTTTAGGTTCGAAGGCATCTCCCATTTTTTTCATTTTTTTGATAGCTTGATCAACTTGTTTATCAGACAGTTTTTTGTTTTCAGCAGCTATTATGATTTGATCAATTGGAATTGATTTGCCATGCTGGTCTTTTAGGTCATTCATGATTTGTTTTATGATTGCAACATTGGATCTCTCATTGGAGGAGATTCCTGTTGCTATTTGATCGATATCTATAGATTGAGTTTCTTCATCGAATGCGACTTGTCTTAAGCAATGATCCATGAGGCTAATAGCATTAATCGCATCTTTTCCCTCAACCTTGTTTGAAAGTCGGATTTTAGCATAGGCTTCGGACATTCGAATCAGGCCTTCAAGTTGCCTGGCTGAGATTGGGACTGGTTTATTGTGTTGGTTGTTGGCTGCGTTGTTTCTTAACTGAAGATAATGATGTACCAGTTTTTTTGATGCTTTCTCTGTAATCATAGGTGTATAGGTTTTTACCAGATTGAGGTATTTTCTAAGGAAAGCAGTATCAAGGGTATTTTCATTAGTTTTAATATTTCTATGCACGTTGAGAATTGTAGTTGCAAGTTTTTCATCTTTAGTTGGTTCTGCGATATCACGGACAGGATAAATCAAGTCGAATCGGTTCACGATAGTTGGAGGGAGGTTGATTTCGTCTAAAATTTTTGAATAATTACTGAATCTGCCATATTTAGGGTTAGCACCAGCGATAAGAGAGCATTCACAGCTTAATCTTGCTTGAACACCGGCTTTTGAGATTGTCACACTTTGTTGTTCAAGGGCTTCATGAATAGAATCACGATCATCAGAACTCATTTTATCAAACTCATCAATGATAGCTATATTTTTGTGGGCAAGGACAAGGGTTCCAGCTTGGAATGTCCATCCAACATATTCATCTTTTATGACGGAGGCGGTAAGCCCAACGCCTGATGCACCTTTCCCATTAGCAACTCTTGCATGTGGTAATATTTTTTCAATTCTTTGAAGTAATGCAGATTTACCGCTTCCTGGATCACCGATGATAAGGATATGAATATCACCCCTTTTCACAGTTCCATCAGCATGGATTTTCCGAACACCGCCAGCAAGTTGGATTAAGACACCTTCTTTAATCTTGTCCATACCATGCAGAGATGGAGCTAATGCTTGTTTTAATATGTCCAAACATTTATCACTTTCAGCAATTTCTTTAATACTTTTCATTTCATCATCTGAAATTTTGAGATCTATTTCTTCACTTTCGATATTTTCGATATGTACTGCATCAAGCATGTAATCTGAATCTACACTTTCTCCGCCTGTTCTTAGAAGGATTGGAACTTCAAAAAGGGCACCTGTAACACTAACCTTTGCTCCAGGATTGAATTTTGATTCAAATTTAGGATCAACAAGCCATCGTTTTAAGACTACCCTAATTGTTTTAGGTTGAGATCTGCCATCAACGTTTTCAGGTAATTCTTCAACCTCAATATATTGTGCATCTATTTTGTTCTTTTCTAAAACTTTGAATTTTCCTTTACGTCCACACCCACATCTTGTCGGTTGTTTAATTTTTTTTTCATTTTGGAGAACAGGAATAATATTGCCACATGAAGGATATTCAAATTTAATTGATTTAGTCTGTCCATAGATTTTTGATTTGGATCTTATAACTCCTTCAAACGTTACGAGTTTTTTTAGGTCTTTAATTCTTTTATCCGCAATTTTCTTATGGCAGCTTGGAGATGTGTTTTTTATTTGAATTTGAAAATCTTTGGATTCATCAGTGAGGTCAAATTGTTCAATTGCTACCTCTGCGGCTTTTATTGTTTCCTCTGGATCATTAAGTAGCTCATCAGCGAGTTCAATATCCTCTTTTGAGAGGAGACAAAAATCTAACACAAGGTAATTTAATCCTTTCCTGGCATTCTCTAAAATATCGGTATGATAATTATTTTGGAAAAATTGTTTAAATCTTGCAATTTGTTCTTGAGCATCCATTTTAGCAATTTTTCATTAATTTTTTCATTGTACCGTCATTAAACATTTCTGAAATGCATCCCTTGCAATACAATTTGTCTTGGATGATTTCACACCTTTTATTTTCTTTGTGTTTCTTTGTCAGGGTATTATTACATCGGGTGCAGGCACCAATTGCTTCAATAACTATTTTCTCTCTTTGGATATTATCTTCATGTTTTTTATCCAATTCAGAGATAATATAATTTGAGAACTCTTCACCTTTTATTTTGTAGATTTTCTTGTCAGTCTTGTGGAGCAATGAGGACAAGTGTTTTTCGTATAGATGGACTGTGACAAATAAATCTTCAGTTGCAAGGTAAAGCGGCGGATCTCTATTTGTTCTTGAATGCCTTTTTTTCCAGTAGTCTTGATGAAATTTATACTCTGGATGACTAAATGTAATGCTTTTTACAAGGCCTGATTTCATACTTTTGATAAGAAAGCTTTGAATAGTTTCCCGAGATTTTATATCAAGCCGCATAGCCTCTCTTAATTCATGAGGTGTTGAAATTTTAACCAAAGATAAGATATAGAGCATTTTGGCTATTTCATTATTTGCCAAACATTCAAAAAAATTATTGAGTTTATGGATGGAGAGATTAATCTTTTTAAGATTCCCGTTATCGAGTTGATCTTCAACAATAGACTTTAGTATCCTGGTTTCGAACCTGTATTGGTGGTCTTGGGATTTAGCTGTGATTATGACCACCTCTATTATTGTATTTATCAGGTCTTGCTGAAAAATCGGAAATCTCATCAGGGCTTACAAGCCATGACATATATTTACCTTGAATGAACAACATATTATCAGTGGTAATTTCTTTAAGAATACCAATAGCTGTTTTCTTATTTCTCCTTTCAGCTACTACAAACCAGCTTATAAAGCTTCTATAGCGTGTAATAACGCTCTTCTTGTCCTTGTCTATCGTGTACCACCTTTAATCGAAAATTATATATACTACCACAGCTTAGAAATAACTAAGCTGTTGGCGAACAGTGACGCTAATTCTTAAATGAATGGCGGAGGGATTTGGATCTGGGTTCATACCCAGTTCTTTTTTTATCATGCTTCTTGGTTTGATTCATCTTTCTTGATTCTTTGAATTATGACAACATCTCCGAACTCATACTCGTCATAATACAAAGTTGGCACTGGTATGAACTTTCTAATTCTACCTTTTCGATCTTTTCCACCCTTGATTATTCTTGAGCGTATTTCTTCCATGATTACACCGTATAAACACACTTTTATATAAACTTTTCTAATTATTGGTTGGTGGTAATCATTAAAAAATAAGGTGTCATTTTTTCCGACACCTATTATTTTTTTATAATGAAAGTGTCATAAGGAGTACATGGTGTCAGACACCTTCTACACCTTATGCATACTACATACATTAAAATAATAAGAAGTCGTATTTTCTGACACCTTTATTTTTGTCGACCTGATTTATAAATAAAATACCCATGTTGTCGGTAAATCCGACACCTTTATTTGAAAGAATTCATAATATTATGAATTAGTTTATAATGGTCTAAAAAATTCAGATAGGAATGATTTCAAGGTATAAAATATTCATATTGCCAGACAGTAAATTTTATATACTCCAACATCAATGATTAATTTATGGCATCCATGTTTGACGCATTCGCAATGATCAGACCAGGTCCATTCATCACGAAATATTCTGACTGGATAATATTCACATTACTGTTTTTTGTCTTTTGGTCAGCTGCAGGATTAGCACTCAAGAAAAGATTCGGAGATTCAAGGCATTTTAGAGTCATGTTGACATCTATTGCATTGATGCTGGCTGTTGGCACTTATTATTCAATCTATAAAGGCTGGCTGCATCTGTCCCTGCAAGGCCTTGGCTTGATTGGAGCTTTTATTCTTTTAATCATGATATTCTTTATCATGTTCGGTTTAATGCGAAATTACGGCATGAAAACAGCAATAGCCTTACCTCTTGGATATTCTTTGTTCTACATATCATTGTGGGTTGTAAGTCCAAATATTATTGATAATATAATTGAGATCCATCCAATGTTGAACGGTATCCTTGTGATCATATTCATCGCATCATTGTTCAAATCAGTGAAGGCATTTTTTCATCATTCAAGAACACCAGCCCAAGCTGTAAAAGAACTCAAATCCATCCACTTCACAAATCCTGATGATATGGAAATTGACCGTGAGATCCAGGAGGATAAAAAGGAACAAAAAAATCTCAAGAAAAAAACTATGAAGGTCACAAAGCTTGAGATTAACAAACTTGAAGATATCGAAGATATCATGGATTCAATGTCAAAAACCATTAAAGATAAGGGCAATTCCATTGACCGCGATGAAATCAACCAACTCACATCAAATCTCAGGGCAATCAGCAAGAATGAGGCTCTCCTGACCAAGGGCCTTAATATTATTAAAAACCATTTGCGGGCATACCATCAGATCCATAAGAAAGATATCCCGCAGCTTCAAAAAAGACTAAGCCAGGCTAAAATTATAAAGAAACAGCAAACTATCCAGGAAGAAATTATTTACCAGAAAAAAATGGTTAAGATTATAGAGTGGATGAGCCGCTATGAATCCAAGATCATAGACTTCACAAAATCATTCAATGGCCTTCTCTACCAAGCAATGCAACGATTGAAAAACCGATATCCAAACGATGCACAAACATATATCCATAACGCGCACCAAAACCTGATTTCCATGAAATCTATATATAATCGGCAAAAAGAGTTTGAACAATATTTGATTAAATTGGATAAAAAAACAATCAAGGATTTGAAACGTGAAAAGCAACACAATTAAACTTTGTTTTCAGAAAAAACTAAGATATAAGTCAATATAGTTATTTCTGTACTAATAATAGTCCAGGTTTTTAAATCCTGTGTTGGGGGAGAAAAATAAATAGACATAGTCCGCACCGTTTCGTGGTAAGAATACTAAACAAAAAAGATTATTTGATCCTTCTTCAATTATACAATGCAAGCAGAGAACCAATCTCAGCCCTTATTTCCCTCCTCAAAGATTCAGGTTCAATCACTTTTGCTTTAGCTCCCCAGCTCATAACCCAAATTTTAATATCATGAATTCCTGCAACTTCAGCTTTAAATATAATTGAGCCATCTTTCTGTTCTATGATTTCCTGCGATTCATGCCATTTCTTCTCTTTTATATATTCTGCTGCTTCAGGTGCAAACCAGAGCTTTATTTTCGTAGTTTCTCCATGGAATACGCCAAAACTTAATTTTATATAGTCATCAATATTAAAATTGTCAGGTATCATGAAGGATTCATCGGTAATATCAATACTCTTTATCCTGTCACAGGCAAATGTTCTCATTTTTTTTCTCATCATACAATGACCAATAATGTAAAATGTTCCTTTTGAAAACCAGATATTATATGGTTCCACTCGGCGCTTAGACTTTTTATTTCTACTGATTGCAAAATATGAAATATCAATGCATTTGTTTTTTTCTATGGCTTTATTGATTGTGTTTAATGTTTCGTTTAATTCCGTATTCCGATGATGTCTATAAGGTTGCTGTCCAACTTTTAAATTTTTCTCAAATTGTTCAAGAAAGACCATATATCCTTTTGGAAGGGTCGTTTTAATTTTGCTGAAAAGAGATTTAAGCGAATCATGAAAAACTGTGTTTTTCAAAACATTCAACAAATCCCGGCCAAAGTAAAGTGCCATAAGCTCAGGCAGGGATAAGGGCATTGATATTTTTTTCCCTGAATCCAGGATCAACCACACACTTTTTCCATTTTGTTTTTCATCATAAATCGGGAACCCCGCCAGTTGTAGAGCTTCAAGATCTCTATAAACAGTTCGTGTGTGACAATTTATTTTCTCAGCAATATCAGAAACTGATTTACCAGTCTTAGAAGAAATTAATATTTGAAGAATTGTCCATTGCCGTCCTAATTGCTCACCACGTGCCATAAGATGACTCCATATAATGATTATTTCGGGCAATCATTGACACTAAACCATTTTGAACAAAACATTTCAACCTTATTTCAATACTTTATAAAATTATTAAAAAAGGATTGATGTTGTGACCGGATCTGACAAACAAAGATGCTATAAGATTTGTAATATCAATCATAAGGAGGGAAAAAAGTTATGGAAAAAATAGTAACAGATTTCTTGGGACAGCTTAAAATTGGCAGAAAAAAATCTTTTAAAAATCTTTCAATGTACCCGCTTCTTTCTAATTATTATGTGACATTTGACTATTACACTCTGGATGAAGCATTGGATAGAAAAAGTATCGAAATCCTTGAGATTGATAAAGACGGCTCTGTTCCTGATCTCAAAGTCGTAAACAAATCATCCACAATGGTATTGATTTTAGATGGTGAAGAACTTGTCGGCGCAAAACAAAACCGGATTGTTAATACAACAATTTTGGTTCCAGGTGATTCCACAATTGTTATTCCTGTAAGCTGTGTTGAGCAGGGGCGCTGGTCATACAAATCTCCAACTTTTTCAACGGAAGACCGTATTATGTCTTCCAATTTACGGGCTATGAAATCAGAACAGGTGAATTATTCAGTGCGTGAAGAAGGAAAGTTTAGATCTGATCAGGGTGCCCTATGGGAAGGGATTTCCGAAAAAGCACAAAGACACGGTGCGGTTTCACCCAGCATGGCCATGGGTGAAATATATGAGAAGGAAAAGCCTGTGATCGGAGAATATGTAGATAGCTTAAATAATAAAACAGTGTCTCAGATTGGGGCTGTATTTATGATCAATGGTAAGATTGCCGGGATGGATTGTTTTGGAAAACCAGAAACTTTTTCATCTGTTTCCAGGAAACTTATTGGCAGCTATGCGCTCGATGCAATTGATTGGTCTAAGGAGGATAAAGAGTTTAAGGTGCTGAAAAGTAAAGTAACAAAGTTCCTTAAAGATGCATCAAAGGCAAATATTGAAACACACAAATCGGTTGGGGAAGGCATTGATTGCCGCCTTGAGACAAAAAAAATCACTGGATTTACCCTTTGCCATGAAAATCAATTTCCACATATGTCGGTATTTGTTAAAGCTGATAATGAAAAGCCAAACTCAAGAATGCAGAGATTTTCGAACAGAAGGCAATATACGATATGAAAAAATTATAATACCAGATTATAGGTATTACAGGGTCTTTAAATAATTTATATAGGGAGATCTAAGAGGTGTCTTATGGGAGATAACGATTTTCTTGAAGAAGATGACAATATTTTCAGTGATGATGAAGTCTTTGATTACATCATATATGAAGAAGCAGAAAAGGAACTTGAAAAAAAGAAAAATAATGCCGGTTGTTTAAGCACTATAATTTTGACACTTTCGACGCTTGGCGGATTTGCTGCTTTAGTTCTTTGGACAATTGGATGAAAATAATTTGTCTAAGTTTGAAGGTGAGGGGTATGATTTATTATAATATCGAAAATTTTATATAAGTGTGGTAAAAAATTGTGAAAATCTTCTACAAATGATAACTTCTCTTTAATATTATTCCTGATGATTGTGATTTATGAAACTAAAACAAATTAATTAGGGATCATCCATGAAGATATGAATCCAGAAGAAGGGCTACCTTATGTTGTGCCGAAATTTTTTTTCTTTTAAGTGTTGGAGAAATTTTTATAGACTGAATTGATGATATAGTGAAATAAGGCGATACAGATGGCAGGATTTGAAGTCGGTATAATAAATATTATTGCGGACAACCTAAGAGACAGATATAAAAGTGGGTTCGCAGTCTTAAAAGAGATTATTCAGAATGCTGACGATGCAGCGTCTCAAGTTGGCCGAGATGTACAATTAAATTTTGGATTTACCGAAGGATTGCCGGATGCTGAACACCCTTTACTTAAAGGCCCGGCCATTTTCTTTTTGAATAATGGATCATTTATTGAGCAAGATGCCAGGGCTATTCGATCATTTGGAATGAATAGCAAAGCTGCTGACAATGCATCTATTGGCAAATTTGGGCTTGGTATGAAGTCGGTTTTTCATTTTTGTGAAGCTTTTTTTTGGTTGGCTAAAGATGGAAACTTAAAAAGAGAAGAAATTCTAAATCCATGGTCTGGAAGTAAAGAATATCCATCACCACAATCTATCTGGGATGATTTTTCTTCATCGTCGTCTGATGTTCAGTTAATTCTGGACCATTTGCAAACCGTTCAAAAAAGTTTTAGCAAAGAGTATACATCATATTTTTTACTATGGCTTCCTCTACGCCAAAAACGTCAATTAAATATTGGTGGTGAAGACGTTGGCAGCATAATTTCTGAATTCCCTGGAGATGATCGAAAACAGATTGATTTTTTGTTCCAACCAGGACTTGTAAAAAAACTATCAACGTTATTACCCCTTTTACGACATTTGACTCGTATCCAATTCTGGAGATCCGGCAAAACTCAAACATTACAATTACAATATACGATACAAATGAAAAAAGGATCTCTGCGTAACACATATCCCTACACAAAAAATACCTCACCATTATCAGGTGTGCTAACATATAATTCAAATAGCGTAGATTCCAAACACCATACTTTAAATTTTGCTGGTTATGAGGGGAGAGTTCCGGAAGTAAAATTAAAAAAATTACGTGAGTCTGATTATTGGCCTAAAAGCTACGTTCGAGATGAATTAGGAAGAGAACGTTCTGAGCCGGATAAAGCAAAAGGGCATTGTGCTGTTACTTTTTCCAGATCATCAAAAAAAACAATTGGAAGTCTGGACATCCAGTGGGCAGTTTTTTTGCCGGTTGATACAGGCAGAGAGAAAATTTCCTGTAAAAGTGAGTATGCCTATGGATTAACCCTTCATGGTTTCTTCTTTATAGATGCAGGACGGTCTGTTATCGCTGGACTTGGTATTAACGAGTCAGATGTTTCTTTTCCACCCCAATCTGAGAATGACCTACGAATTGGTTGGAATTATTACCTGGTAACACGAGGAACTTTTATACTTTTAATTCCAGCACTTGAAAAATTTATTCATCAGTCGAAAATTGGAGTTGATGAGGTAATAAATCTCACTGCTGCCATTGCCTTTTCGTCACTTTTTAAAAATCACCGACGTCAAATTTGTCGCCTTCATCAGTGGGTATTGCAAATTGCACCACAAGGTTCAAAATGGGTGAGAATTAAATCAGATCAAAAAATCCTACCATTACCAGCACCTCCACAAAAAAAACCGAATCAACCATGGGAGACATTCCCTAATCTGTCTGATTTAGAAAATAATTTTATTTTTATTCAAAAAAATGATCCCGTATCTAAGAATTTTGACAGAGAAATATATCATTTAACCACTGCCAGTATTCGGCAGTGGGATGAAGAAACACTGCTAACAGTTCTGAATTTTGATTCGGAAAAAATTTTTTCGAATCTGAG
Source organism: uncultured Desulfobacula sp. (assembly GCA_964457495.1). Lineage (GTDB taxonomy): Bacteria > Desulfobacterota > Desulfobacteria > Desulfobacterales > Desulfobacteraceae > Desulfobacula. The sequence continues at coordinate 5,269 of CAYWGN010000077.1, read as the reverse complement.
TATAGTCAATTATCTTAAACTATTTCTACAAGATGATTCTGTTTCAGTTTTTTTAAAAATATCAACTCTCCAAAACCGCCTCAAAAGTTTAGTACGTGAAGGTTTCCTTCGTATCGGCCAACAAATGTCCCAGGTTACTTCGGGAGTACAGGAGATCGTATCTTTAATTTTACCTGAGCATAAATACATAATAAAAAGTGATGCGCATACGATCATTCTAGGATTACAGGAAGTTGATTCGGGTTTTCTTATATTGCACAAAGATTTTGATTCTCCCAATGCATGTGGAACAGCCAGATTAACTACGAATGACAGCTTGCGGTTTCTTGAAAATATTGATCAGCAACTGCGAAACTATGAAATCAAAGGTGAAAATAAAAACGCTGAGAAATGCAGGGAAGTCATCCTTGAAATCCTGAAAAGTTTAGATAATGAAACATGTCATGAAGTGTTACAGGTTGGGAAGACACTCAAAATCATTACAGCTTATGATTGTCAATTGAAGAGGAACTCATCTTTTACTGTAAAAGAAATTGAAGAATACCAGGATAAAGCCTCTCTATTTTTATATACTCAAGGTATCAATTTAACTGAGCGTCTTGGTTTATCATTAAAATTACAATCTGTTTTTATTAATGATAAAATTCTTTTATTAAATAGCAATACTGCAAAAATCGTGTTCGGTACAGAAAAACATGGAATACAACAATGTTTAGCAAAGGGTTGTTTGGAGGCACTTGGTCATACATGTAAACCTTTATCTGATGAAAAAACCAGAGCAGATTTAATAGGCTCAGTTTCCGGGGTTGATTTACAAAATGTTGGTTCCAATTCAATACGAGGCTTTCGTTATCTCTTACACGGTGACAAAAAACTTTTTGCAGAAAACTCTTCTTTATGGGTGAAACGATTTCAACAGAGTACAGCCTGGTCAAAATTATGGGAACAATTAACTGGTAATGAAGAGGGCAATGTCTTAGTTAACAGAGCTCTTGCCGAAAAAATTCCACAAGATGACAGGTGGAATCTATTAGATCTCCGTGAAATTAAACAGCAAGAAATTCTTAACGACATCCGGAAAAGAGGGACTACTTTAATCCAACAAACCTGTTTTAATGAAGAGGAACGAACAGAGGTCCTTCTTGGGGCTCAGTATGATATAGAACTCTGGCAAAGTTTACCTTTACACAAAACAGTATCGGGTGGTCTTGTTTCTATAACTGAGTCAACATATCTTGAACCCTCATTTATAATTCCAGATAAACTGAGAGATTATATAAACATAATTAAAAAGAGCTCAGAACCTCGTCTTTACAGACTCCAGAATGATAAAGAATATATTCAACCACTTACCGAAGTAATACTAATTGCAACTATCCTAAATTCTCCAGACCAACATAATTTTTACAGTTTCATTCTTGATGCGCTGTCCTATTGGCCTAAAGATTTAGATGTTGATTTAAGAAAACAACTTCGCGATGTAAAGTGGATTGTTGATAAAAACAATACGCCACTACGTCCATCTGATGTGATTTGCTTGTCTAATATAAAAGATGAAATAAACAGGCTTATTGCTGAGGAACCGTATAGTTTTTGGCAACCTGAAAATTTATCTGAAAAAATATTTCAACATCCATATTTTAATCAGCTCGAAAAGCAATTTTTCTCTCATGGTGTAGATGGCCTGGAGAAGTTAGCCCTATTATTAGAGCAAAATAATGATTATGCAATAGGTTGTCTTTCTCTTAGCAATGATGATTTTACCTCAATGCTTAATGTATTTGGCCAAGCATCATTTAATCAAAACCTTCCAGGATGGCGTGTATTAAAATTGATCAGTGACCACTATGGACTGGATCAGTGTCAACAGTATATTTTAAGATCTGTTTCAAATAATTTGTCCAATAATAAAGTTCTCATGCTTTTTGGATGGCTGGAGCAGCAGTATAGTGCCGCTGATGGCCAAAGAAAACAGGATGTTTTTATTTGTTATCTTCGATATCTTGATGTTTTCTCAAGACTGAAAGATGCCCGTGTATTATTACCAAAAATAAAATTGTTAAATCAAGTTGATGAATGGCGGTTGTCAACCGAACTCTGTTTTGATGCTGAAGGAATCTCACCTTCATTCTTGCTTAATATAAAGCAACAAAAAAGCATAACCTCTCTACTTCCTCGACAAAAAAGAATATCTATTTCAAAAGATGATATTGATGTTGATGATAATAGCAGGGTGCCTATCAAAAGGGATTTAGAGCCTGAATTACAAGCAACCGCAGAAAATTTATCAGTATATTTTTATCAATGGGAAAGTCTTCTTCAATCAGAGATTATTTGCGGTTTTCTGAGCATGCTGGGTGATGATACCAGGATGCTGGAATTGGCAGAATATTTTAAGGGAAAGCATTCAGTAAATGGTATTCGGTCTAAAGTGCCATGGCATACTCATTACAATACAGAACAAAATGGCCGTAGAGAATGGTTATAAGGATTAACCTATTCACAGACCCTTTCTCAACATAGATTTATTGTTGAATTAGTTTCAGGTGAGAATGTAATTGTCACCTCCTTGACTGGAGAAAATATTACAGTAGGAATGAATACTGATTTTTCCAGCCTTATTCTTGGTAAACCTTTTTATGAATGGCCTGAAGGAAATATTAACTATGTGAGAATTAAGTTGCGCAAAGTTCCTGATGCTCAAGTAACCCCAGAGCAATTTTCTGGATATTTAAAAACAACTGCTGAGTATTTATTAAAAACAATATACACACAAAAGAATGGGGATCTAACTTCTTTGTGGGAGGAACTTAACAAGTCAGAGCAGCTTGGTATCCGAATAGCTTTACGGTTGGTGATGAAACATATTCCATTTTATCTGGACCAACTTGGGGTTCATAGGCATCAGTCACTCAGACAGGCGTATAGCGACTGGGATGAGGCACGATATAAAACAGAAGAATACCATGATATCCCCGAACAATCGGAAAAATATCAAAAACAGGAAGAAAAGAGTCGTCAAGGATTGCAAAAATTACTCGAAACCGATTCAGTAGTGCAGCAGGTTGTTCTTGAGTCGGTCAGAAAAAAGATGCGGGATTTTCAGTATAATGAAAAAAGTATCCCGTTTGAATTATATCAAAATGCTGATGATGCTGTTGTTGAGCAGTTTGAGATTGACGCTTATCCAGAATCTTTAGAAACCTCAGATATATTGTCAAATCCAGAATCTTATAGTCACTTTGTTGTTCAAAAAGAAAACCATACAATCCGATTCATGCACTGGGGAAGACCTGTTAATTCAATAGGATCAGGTGGATTTCCCGGGCGTCAAAGAGGATTCCATCAGGATCTTGAAAAGATGCTGATTCTTTCCTCATCCAATAAGAGTTCAGAATCTCATCTTACGGGAAAGTTTGGTTTAGGGTTTAAAAGTGTGCTCCTTGTCAGTGATCATCCTCGATTTATCAGTGGTCGGTTGGGGGTGGAAATAATTGCTGGCTTATACCCAAGACCTCTTTTGTCTCATAATTCTCTTTTTAAATTGTTAGCATCATTTTCTCTCGACGATAATAAAAAACTTGGTACTCTAATAGAATTACCATTGAAACAAAATGTTAATGGGAAAATATTGCAGAAATTCAAAAAATTATCTGGCATATTAACTGTTTTTTCCAAAAAAATCCGCAGGATTGATCTTATTCAGAAAGATGAGAGGCATGATAGTGTGGAATGGCACCCGGATACAATTCTTTCCACACCAGAAGCAAAACTGGAAAAAGGATCGCTTATACTCTGGGAAGGCGATGAGTGCAATACTAAGCGACAAGTTGATGCGCTCCATTTTCGGTGTTCACAAGGTGGAGGCCTGTTAGTTGGGATAGGATCTCATGGTTTAGTTCCTCTACCTGTCGATTTGCCCCCAATCTGGATTGTCTCTCCAACAAGAGAAAAAGGGAAGCTGGGTTTTTGTATTAACGGAGGATTTGAGGTTGATGCTGGTCGTGCTCGGCTTGCAGGTGAAAGTGGAAAAAATACGAAAGAAGCAAAACGAATTGGTCAGAGCATTGGTGAGATGCTATGTGCCTTATTTCAAAAGACTATTGATGATTGGTCTGTTGTGCGTGACCAGCTTCGTCTCCTTCCTGAGTTGCCACTCTATCAATTCTGGGAATCAGTTTGGACAACTTTAACCAAATCATGGTTTGAACCTTCTGAAAAACAATTAGATAGCGAAGTCTTTGATGTAGTGAGCAATTTGATAGGATCTAATTCAGGATTAGGTATGCTGATCCGAGAAAAAAACGCATTGCCGAATGGGCTATGGGGGAATGGTTTCCAACGGCTTATTGATCCAAAAGCAATAAATTATGTTCTGCGTGACAGTCTGTCTGAAAAATCAGTTTTTTTACCTTTATCAAAGTGGCAAGTATTCAAAGAAAGGGTTGATCCAGAATCAGTTATTTCTGCTCGAATATTTCCAGCTCTTGGTAAGATACATCCAGGATTCACCCAAAAAAAAGATCAATGGCAGTCCCTAAGGTTAAACCAGGTGATAGATTTCTTGAAAGAGGACCATTTCCAGATTGATCGAGATGGCGCTGATATCCTTGGTGGGATAATTACGAGGGATTTTCTTGACAAATTGTCAGGAACAATTGAAGGGGAAATAGAATTTGAACAGATCAAAAAAGGTCTAAAAAAACTTAAGTTTCAGACTCAATGCGGAGCATGGAATGAAAGTATTCGACTGCTTCGTACAAACTCTTTCGGTTCTGGCGATGATGAACCTTTGAGGGCCTGTTTTTCTCCTGTAAAAAATGTTCTACATGAATCCTATACAGGTGCTGCTTTAGATTTTTTTCTCATTTGTAGAGGAGAGATGGCCGCAAATGCAGAAACCATGGCAAAATGGATTTTAAATGCTGAAACAGATCATCAGAAAAAAGCGGCTTTAATATATCTTGTCAATGGTGAACTCGGGGATCAAGTGGCGATGAATCTTCGTTCTAAAGAGATAGAAAACACTTGGCTTTCGGTGTTACGTTTTGACTCAGAATGTTTTTATGGGTGGAATAAAGAAGACATAAAAGAGTTACTTTTCCGTAAGCTGCCCTCTATTAGTGTTTTGGAAAGATGGCAGGAAGGAGATGATTATTATGAACAGAAAACGACTGTAATTCAGCCTGTAGACGTGACCAAAACATTACAGAATATTTATGACTGGTGGCAAATAAATAAGTTTGAATATTTGGTGGATTATGAATCA
>CAYWGN010000076.1:0-18954 GCA_964457495.1 uncultured Desulfobacula sp. | reverse complement strand
AGGAAATCCTATATGAAGGCTATGGCCCCGGCGGTGTTGCCGTTCTGGTGGAATGCTTAACTGACAATAGAAACAGAACGATTGCAGAGGTGCGCCAGGTTTTTAATAAAGCCGGTGGAAATGTAGGGACAGACGGGTGTGTTGCCTGGATGTTTGATAAAAAAGGGCTTATTGTCGTCAATAAAGAGGATTCAGATGAGGACACGCTCATGGAAGTGGCGTTAGATGCCGGAGCAGAAGATATTAAAGAAGAAACAGATTCATTTGAGATTATAACTGAACCTGCAGACTTTGATGTGGTAAAAGAAGCTGTTGATGCAGCAGAGATCAAGGTTGAAATGGCTGAAATAACCATGATTCCTCAGAATATGACCAAGGTTGAAGGAAAAGAAGCCGAGCAGATGATCAATTTCATGGAAGCTTTAGATGACTGCGATGATATCCAGAAATTTTATTCCAATGCTGATATCCCGGATGAAGCATTTGACTCAATGTAAGGCTTGTTTTTTTATAGACTGATCATTTTTTGGACAGCCCCTAATGCGTCTCTTCTGATATTTTCCGGAACCTTGATTTTTCCGGTTAAATTTTCAAGACTGTCTGCAATGTTTTCCAATGTAATTTTTTTCATATCCATGCAAAACATTTTTTCAGATGCAGGATAGAATGTTTTTTCCGGATATTTTTTTGAGATGGGATAGAGCAAACCTGTTTCTGTTCCCAGGATAAAAGAAGAATGATCAGACTGGCCTGCAAACTTTATCATTCCAGAAGTGGATTGGATGCTGTCAGCAAGGGCAAGAACTTCAGGCGGACATTCCGGATGAGCTATAAAAAGCGCTTCTGGGTGCTCTTTTTTAGCCCTTTTTACATCCTGGGAAGTTAAGATATTGTGAAAAGGGCAGTATCCATCCCAGAGATGGATTTTTTTTGAGGTATTTGCAGCAGCGTATAGGGCAAGGTTTTTATCCGGTGTCATCAGGATTTCATCGCTGTCAATGCTGTTGACAACTTTTATTACATTGGCAGATGTACAGCAGATATCGGAAACAGCTTTTACTGCAGCAGAAGAATTCACATAGGTGATAACTGGTATATTGCCCAGGGCCTGTTTTTTTGCTTTTAGGGTAATAGGATCAACCATATCTGCCATGGGGCAGCCAGCATCAGTATTGGGTAAAAGGATGGTTTTTTCAGGAGAAAGAATGAATGCTGTTTCAGCCATGAAATGAACACCACAAAAGACGATTATGTCTGCTTTAGTTTTTGAGGCTTTGATACTTAATTCAAGAGAATCGCCACAAAGGTCAGCAATATCCTGAATCTCAGGGGGTTCATAATTGTGAGCCAGGATGATGGCATTTTTCTCTTTGGCAAGTTGTTTAATTTTTTCTTTCATTTATGTAAACCTTAAATAATAATTTAGTCCAAATTGATAATGTTTAACCCTTCAAAAGGTTTAAACTCAAATACATCAGGGTCAATTTTTTTAAATTGAATATTATAGAATTCAAACCGGGTGGTATCATCATAGGCATTTTTGATAATAACCCTTTCAATCTCATGGCTTTTTCGGGATATCCAGATGACAATCGAAGATATATCTGGATTTTTTTTTGGGCTAACCAGACTCATTTCTGCATAATCGTCAGTAATTTTATTAATGTGGATGGTATAATTTTTTCTTACAAGAGAAATGTCTGATAAAAAAGAACCTCCAGCCCCGGCTTTAAAAAACTGGGCGGCATCCCCCTGCATAACCTGGTTTTCTTCGGGCCGGAAAATCCATAGCAATTTGCCATTGGTAATGATTTCATGGTGCTCAGGTTCTTTATATTTCCATCTCATTTTTCCGGGATGACTGAAATATGCTTTGCCAGATGCATTTTCTGTGATATCAAGGGCGGCGAGTTTTGAAATTTGGGTAAAATCAGCCTCAAAACTTTTTCCTGAATATTTTTTTTCAATGGCAGTTAGAATATCTTCTTTAATAATTTCATTGCCCAGGGCAGATGTAGTTACACAAAGGATACAACAGGCAAGAAGGGCTGAAAATAGGTTCAGATTGATCCTGTGGAATAAAGATTTCAATTGATCTCCTTTACGTGTGACCTTCAGGTTACGTGTGACCTTTAGGTTATTAAGACTATCGAAGAAGTTTTCGAATATCTTTTCGTTTGTCTTCAGCATATATTCTTCTCAACTTTGGCTTTTCGATTTTCCCCGTGGGATTTCTAGGAATATCACCAAAAAAGATTTTTTTAAGCTGTTTGTACCGGGGCAGTTCCTGCTGAAATTCAATGATATCGCTCTCACAAAGCATACACCCTGGTTTAACGCTGATGATTCCGGCAGGGATTTCCCCAAGCCTGTCATCCGGGATACCTATGACTGCAATATCTTTTATTTTTTCATTGTTCTGAAAGAAATTTTCAATTTCAACGGGGAAGATGTTTTCTCCGCCGTAGATAATCATGTCTTTTTTGCGGTCCACAAGCCAGATAAACCAGTCTTTATCATATCGGGCAATGTCACCTGTGTAAAGCCACCCGTCTTTAAGTGTCCTGGCCGTTGCCTCGGGATTTTTATAATATTCTTTCATTACCCCCGGGCCTTTGACAATGAGTTCCCCTGATTCATTGGCAAAAAGATGATTCCCCTGTTTATCAACAATCTTTGCTTCCCAGTCAAATCCCGGTAACCCGATGGGGCCAATCCGGTCGGCATTTTCAAGCCCTAAATGTACGCACCCGGGACCCGTTGATTCGGTCAGGCCATAGTTGGTGTCATAATCCTGGTCTGGGAAATATTTTTTCCAGTTTTCAATCAGGCTTGGCGGTACTGGCTGGGCGCCGGCATGCATCAGCCGCCATTGGGAAAGCTTGAATTTTGAAAGATCAAGCTCTTTATTTTCAATGGCAATAAGTATATCATGGGCCCATGGAACCAGAAGCCAGGCAATTGTGCACAGCTCTTCGGAAACAGCTTCAATAATCCATTGGGGGGTTACGCCTTTGAGAAGGATACATTTTCCTCCCACAAGAAAACTGCCCATCCAGTGCATTTTGGCACCAGTGTGATACAAAGGAGGAATACAAAGGAAGATATCATCATGGGTCTGGCCATGGTGGTTATGTTCAATATAGCAGGCATGCTCAAGATTCTTATGGGTTAAAAGAACGGCCTTGGGGTCACCTGTTGTGCCGCTGGTAAAATACAGGGCTGCATCATCTTCGATATCAAGATCAACATCTGGTGGCTCGTTTCCTGATTCAGGTTCAATAAATGTTTCATATTGCACTGCCCAGTCAGGACAAGACGCTTCCGGCCCTGTGAAAATCCATAAATGAACAGATTTTTCAAGCTCATCTCTGACAGCTTCAATTCTTTCAATGAATTCTTCACCGAAAATAAAGACCTTGGCTTCAGCTGTGTTTGTACAAAGAAGGATCTTATCAGATTCAAACCTGAAGTTTAGCGGAACTGCCCATGCACCTGTATAAAGTATGCCAAAATAAATGGGAAGCCATTCAAGACAATTGGTCATCAATTGTACAATTTTCTCCCCTTTTTGGATGCCCTTTTTTGTAAGGGCATTGGCAAAGCGGTTGGAAGTTGTGTAAAACTCTTCCCAGGTAATGGATTTTCGGGAGTTTAGAGAAGGCATTCGTTCGACAAGTGCGGTTTTGTCTCTATACAACGATGCATTTCTTGCTAAAATCTGGGTAATAATCATTTATAATTAAGAGCCCTTCTATAAATATAAAAAATCCTGCCGGGCAACTATAGACCACGGCAGGATTATATTCAACAGGTTTTATCCTATTTTAATTTGGTTTTAATCGGGTTTTGTTCGATTTTATTTATCTTTTTTAACCTCTTCGAAATCAGCATCAACAACATCTTCGTCATCCTGGGGAGAAGCACCGGCATCAGCATCAGCACCCGGAGCACCCTGGCCATCTTGTCCGCCCTGGGCGGCTGCCTGCTGGTACATGACTTCGGCAAGCTTATGGGATGCCTTTGACAAGATTTCTATTTTTTGTTTCAATTCATCAATATTGTTTGAATCTTTGGCCTGTTTCAATGCTTCAACAGCAGATTCAATATCTTTCCTGGTTGCTTCATCGACCTTGTCACCATGCTCTTTCAAGGTTTTTTCAGTCTGGTCAACAAGCGCTTCAGCACTGTTTTTTGTATCAACCAGTTCTCTTTTTTTCTTGTCATCCTCTGCATGCAATTCAGCATCCTTAACCATTTTGTCGACTTCTTCCTTTGAAAGGCCGCTGGCAGCTGAGATTCTGATGGATTGCTCTTTAGCCGTAGCCTTGTCTTTTGCTGCTACATGAACAATCCCATTGGCATCAATATCAAAGGAAACCTCAATCTGGGGAACGCCTCTTGGTGCCGGTGGAATGTCTGACAATTCAAATTGTCCCAGGGTTTTATTGTCTGTTGACATTTGTCTTTCCCCCTGGAGTACGTGGATGGAAACAGCCGGCTGATTATCAGCAGCAGTTGAAAATACCTGACTTTTTTTGGTGGGTATGGTTGTGTTTTTTTCAATGAGTGTGGTCATAACACCGCCCAGGGTTTCAATACCAAGAGAAAGTGGTGTAACATCAAGAAGGAGCACATCATGTACATCCCCCTGGAGAACACCTGCCTGCACAGCAGCACCCATGGCAACAACCTCATCCGGATTTACGCCCTTATGGGGCTTTTTCCCAAATATTTTTTCAACACGTTCTTGAACCGCAGGCATTCGGGTCATACCCCCAACAAGAACCACTTCATCAACACCACCCGCACCCAATTTGGCTTCTTTTAAAGCTGTTCGGCAGGGTTGTTCAAGTCTGTCTAAAAGATCTGCTACCAGGGATTCAAGTTTTGCTCTGGTCAGTCTTATATCAAGGTGTTTCGGGCCGGATGCATCTGCAGTGATAAACGGCAGGTTGATACTGGTCTCAGTGGATGTTGAAAGCTCCATCTTAGCTTTTTCAGCAGCTTCCTTAAGGCGTTGAAGTGCCATTTTATCCCCTCTGACATCAATGCCCTGGGTCTTTTTAAATTCATCGGCAATATATTCAATAATCCTTAAGTCAAAATCTTCTCCACCCAGATGGGTATCACCGGATGTTGATTTTACTTCAAATACACCATCACCGATTTCAAGGACAGAAATGTCAAAGGTACCGCCACCTAGGTCAAACACGGCAATTTTTTCTTCACCTTTTTTATCAAGACCATAGGCTAAAGATGCAGCAGTGGGTTCATTGATAATTCGTTTTACTATAAGACCGGCGATTTTTCCGGCATCTTTTGTGGCTTGTCTCTGACTGTCATTAAAATAGGCTGGTACAGTAATAACCGCCTCTTTGACTTCTTCACCCAGGTAATCTTCGGCAGTCTTTTTAATATTTGCCAGTATAAAGGATGAAATTTCAGCAGGGCTGTTTTGTTTTCCTCTTAAATTGATTCTGGTGTCCCCATTGGATGCGGCTTCAATTTTATAAGGAAGATTAGGGATATCATCCTGGACTTCTTTTGAATTAAATTTTCTTCCGATCAGTCTTTTAACAGCAAAAACAGTGTTTTCAGGGTTGGTGACAGCCTGCCTTTTTGCGGCTTGCCCAACAATGCGCTCACCGCTTTCAGAAACAGCAACAACAGATGGCGTGGTTCGCCCTCCTTCAGCATTGGTAATAATTTTTACTTCACCGCCAGCTTCCATAACTGCTACACATGAATTGGTTGTTCCAAGATCTATTCCTATTATTTTACTCATAACATATCCTCCAAGATATCTTTAATTTTCTTTAGTTTCTTTAGTTTTTTCTTCTACTTTTTTTGAGACAACAACCATGGCAGGTCTTATTAATCTGTCATGAAGGAGGTACCCCTTTTGAAGTACAGTTGTGACACTGTTCTCAGGAAAGTCATCGGTTTCTACCTGGGTGACAGCCTGGTGAAAGTTTGGGTCAAATATTTGGTTTTCAGCCTCTATAGGCTTAACATTAAAGGTTTCAAAGAGTTTGATAATTTCTTTGTAGGTTAGTTTAATGCCTTCAAGTAATCCCCCCTCATCTGAATTTTCTTTTGTAGAAAAGATTGCCCTTTCCAGGTTATCCACAATAGTCAGGAGTTGTCTGAAAATTGTTTCATTGGCAAATTTTTTAAACTCATCTGATTCCCGCTGTTTTCTTTTTTTGTAATTTTCAAATTCAGCTGAAAGCCTTAAAACACGATCTTTTTCAGATGCAAGTTGTTTTTTTAGCTCTTCTATACCTTCCTTTTTGTTGGAATTAGCTTTGGTTTTAACTTTTTTTATGGGAGTATCCGTTGTATCGGACTCGTTCTTTTTTTGTTCTTTTATTTTTGCCAATTTTTGCCTGCTCCAAACATCACTTTAAGTAAGAGTAATTTATACAAAATGTAAATTGAATTATTGGGAAAAAAATAAGTCTGTTTAAAAGCATGTCAAGATATAAAATGCAGGCTTGAAAAGAAAAGATCCGGCTGGCAGAAGGGGTTAACGTAAAATTGCATGATCGGGATCGATCCACGACACGGAAGATATCACTTATCGCTGCTTCCTTCCGGATCTGACGAGGTTCATGGCCTTCTGTTACGAGGCGACCGATCAGAATAATGCGCACCCGGCCTGCACAGCCGGAAGATGCATATATAGTTGGTTTTTAAATTTTTTTCAAGTCTAATTTGCAGGGGGGTCGTGTTTATTGGTCGGGGCGAGAGGATTCGAACCTCCGACATCTTGCTCCCAAAGCAAGCGCGCTACCAGGCTGCGCTACGCCCCGATTCAATAATTAACACAATCGCAGTAATTATCATTTTGAGATAATAAAGGCAAGGAATTTAAATAAGGCGACCTTTATTTTTTTTCAAAATAAAGGTCAATACTTTTTGCAATGAGCACTGCATATTCATCAAGAAGAATGTTCATCTCATCCGGGTTGTGGGGCAGTATGGAAATAGATAAGGGCTCAATCAATATAGCCGGCATGGTTGCACCTTCAAGTAGTATGATGGGGGCACCCTTTGAAAAAAAATGATTTGTTTTTTTATGGGCTGAAAAAATGCTTAAAAATGAATTGATGGCCTGCTTGCTTTCAGGCTGATGAAAAAGGGGCTGAGATTTCCATGTATTTTCTGCAGCAGGCGTTTCCCCCTTATCTGGTTCAGGTGGATCAAAATAAAAGAAAAAGCTGGATGGTTCTTTTGAATTGTGCAAATGGATGCTGAGAAAAAACTCAGCAGAGTTTTTATTGGCTATAAACATTCTTTCATGCGGGGATATATTTGTATCTTTTATTCTTGTTAAAATTACATTATAATGGGCTTCAAGTTTTTGGGCTGTTTTTTGGGCCAGCTTTAAGGCAATGGTTTTTTCTTGTACCCCACCGGAAGTGGCAAGTCCGCTATAAGGCCCTCCATGGCCCGGGTCAATCACAATAATGCGTTGGGTGGTTTGAATCATGCTGTTGCTAAATACTGTGCCGGGCATGATCATTAATACAGTGATAATAAAGAGTAAAACGGTTTCTTTGGCCAATTTTCTTGACACCTTTATATATAAGCGTTATTTTAGCAAACTTTGTGTAAAAGTACTTTTGATATAATATTATTTTTATATATTACATTTTTTTAATTATTTGAAGTAATGTTTATATATAATTCAATTTTAATAAATGAAGACAGGACGGGAAAATGCAGGTAAAAATTGAAGATAAGAGCAGTGTGAAAAAAATGTTGTCTTTTGAAATTTCTAAGGAAGATGTTACCAAAGAGCTGAATAAGGCATACAATGACTTGAAAAAGAAAGCTGATGTAAAGGGATTTAGAAAGGGTAAAATTCCTCGTAAGGTATTGGAAAATAGATTTTCAAAAGATGTTCACGCCGATGTTGCACCTCGTTTAATACAGGAAGCATTTATTGAAGCTATTAAAGAACATGATTTGAATATTATTGGTGGCCCGCAAATGGATCCACCACCACTGGATCCTGAAAATGCCTATATTTTTGATATCACTGTGGAAATAAAACCAGAAATTGAGGATATTGAATTTGAAGGAATTGCCCTGGAAGAAACAAAGTATGAAGTATCAGATGGTGAGATAGAGAGCCAGATTTTCATGATTCAGAAAACAATGGCGAAAAAAGAGACAGTACAAGAAGAACGACCTGTAAAAGAGAGTGATTTTGTTTTGATAGATTATGAGGGTTTTTTAAATGAAGAACCCTTTGATAATACACCCAAAGTTGAAAATTATCTCATGGGAATAGGACAGAAAGTTTTGCCCAAAGAATTTTCAGAGAAATTGACAGGTGCAATCCCGGTACAGGATCTTGAAATAGAAGTGCCGTATTCAGAAGACCATGATGATGAAAATTTGAAGGGTAAAACTATTGTATATAAGGTAAGGCTAAAAGAAATTCAGGAAGAAATTCTGCCTGAAATCAATGATGAACTTGCAAAAGGTCTGGGGAAATTTGAAAGTCTGGATGATGTCCGAACGTCCATTCGTGAAAATCTGGAAAAAGGATATGCGCAAAGGATAAAGCATGAACTTTCCGAACAGATTTTCCAAAATCTTTTGAAAAAATATGAGTTTGAAGTGCCTGATGCAATGATTGAAGGAGAGCTCAACGGTATTACAATGGAAGCAGAGCAAGCCTATGCCGCAAATAATACCTCCCTTGAAGAAGCAGGCCTCAGTAAGGATATACTCAGAACCCAGTATCGTGATGTAGCAGAAAAACAAGCCAGAAGACATTTGATTCTGGATAAAATTATTTCCCAGGGAAAACTTGAACTTAATGATGAAGAACTGGAAAAAAGTTTTGAAGAAATGGCCATGGGAATGAATGCACCTGTTGATGCAGTAAAAAATTATTTTAACCAGGATCCCAAACAACTTGAATATTATAAACAGACACAGCTTGAAAAAAAAGCTGTTGACCTTATAATAGAGAAAGGCTGCATCACACAAGTTGAACCAGATGCGGTTAAAGAACCAGATGCGGTTAAAGAAGAAGATGTAATAAAAGAAGAAGAAGCATTAAAAGAAGAAAAAGAGTAATCATTTAATGTGTAATCAGAACTATTAAAACAAAATAATGATAAGGAGTTGAATCGTGCCTCTAATTCCAATGGTTGTTGAACAAAGCAACAGAGGGGAGCGTGCATATGATATTTATTCACGCCTTTTAAAAGATAGAATTATTTTTATTGGCTCAGCTATTGATAATGAAGTTGCCAATGTTATTGTTGCCCAGCTTTTGTTTCTGGAATCAGAAGACCCTGAAAAGGACATCAGTTTTTATATCAATTCACCAGGTGGTGTGGTAACAGCTGGAATGGCTATCTATGATACCATGCAATACATAAAGCCAGATGTGGCAACAGTATGTATCGGACAGGCCGCCAGTATGGGAGCACTTCTTTTGACGGCCGGTGCAAAAGGAAAAAGATTTTCTCTGCCAAATGCCAGGATAATGATTCATCAGCCACTTGGCGGTGCTCAGGGCCAGGCCACTGATATTAAAATCCAGGCCAATGAGATTTTAAGAATGAAAGATATCTTAAATGAAATTTTATCCTCTCACACGGGTCAGGATATTGCAAAAATATCAGAAGATACAGACAGAGATTTTTTCATGTCAGCAATTCAAGCCAAGGAATATGGTATTGTAGACAGGGTTGTTACGGATAGAAGTGAGTTGGAAGAAGAGACAGACGACTCTTCAAAGGAGTAGCATAAATTATGGCTCGTAAAAAAGAAGACAATGATCAGTTTTTCTGTTCTTTTTGTGGTAAAAATCAAAAAGAGGTTAAAAAGCTGATTGCAGGACCAAGCGTATATATTTGTAATGAATGTATTAAATTGTGCGGTGAGATTATTGAGGATGAAGAAAAAGAAAAACAAGTTGATACAGATGGGGTAAAGGATTTTTTAACACCCAGGCAGATCAAACAATTGCTTGATACTTATGTCATTGAGCAGGATCGAGCCAAAAAAGTTCTTGCTGTGGCGGTTTACAATCATTACAAGCGTCTCAGTTCAAGCATAGAAAAGACAAATGAAGATGTGGAAATTCAAAAGAGTAATATCCTTATCCTTGGTCCTACTGGATGTGGAAAGACGCTTCTTGCACAGACCCTTGCCAGATTTTTAGATGTTCCCTTTGCAATTGCAGATGCAACGGCTTTAACAGAAGCGGGTTATGTTGGGGAAGATGTTGAAAATATAATACTTTCCCTTGTGCAGAATGCAGACTACGATATTGTGAAAGCCCAGAAGGGCATTATTTATATTGATGAGATCGATAAAATATCCCAGCGTGGGGACAACCCTTCCATTACCCGGGATGTTTCAGGGGAAGGTGTGCAACAGGCTCTTTTAAAAATTATAGAGGGAACCATTGCCAGCATCCCGCCAAAAGGGGGGAGAAAACATCCCCAGCAGGATTATGTAAAAGTTGATACATCCAATATCCTTTTTGTTTGCGGGGGCACTTTTACAGGGCTTGAAAAAGTGATAGAAAGAAGAATTACCAAGAAAACCATGGGGTTTGGAGCTAAGATCATCGGTAATAAAGATAAAAATATCGGGGAGCTTCTTGAACAGCTCAAGCCCGAAGACTTGATTAAATTTGGCCTTATACCGGAGTTTTTAGGCCGCCTGCCCATTATTACATCTATTGGTGAGCTCAATGAGAAATCATTGGTTAAAATTTTGACCGAGCCAAAGAACGCCCTTGTTAAACAATACCAGGAATTATTCAAGATTGAAGGTGTAAAGCTTCATTTTTCAGATGAAGCCCTGGAGGCAATGGCCAAAGAAGCTGTAAAAAGAAAGTCAGGTGCAAGGGGGCTTCGAGCTATTATGGAAGAAACCATGCTGGATATCATGTATGAAATTCCTTCAAAAGAAAATGTGAGAGAGTGCGTAGTCGGTGAAGAAGTCGTATTAAAAAATGAAGCCCCGATACTGCTTTATGAACAGCCGAAAAAGCAGGCGTAAAATAAAGAGAGTTCTAAAATTTAATGATTAAATTACCTAAATTCTTACATTCTGATGGCTCAGAAAGTTTAAAAAAACAACTGCCACTCGTGCCTTTAAGGGATATGGTGTTGTTCCCATCCATCATTACTCCTGTTTTTGTCGGAAGGGATAAATCTATCAAGGCCCTGTCCGAAGCCATGATGGCAGACAAGAAAATTTTTTTAACCACTCAAAAAGATCCGGAGGTTTTAAAGCCAAATATTAACGATGTTTTTCAGGTGGGTACAGAAGCCAAGATAACTCAGCTTCTTAGACTGCCGGATGGAAGCGTTAAGGCATTGGTTGAGGGGTGTGAAAGAGGTAAAATTGTCAAATTGACTGATGAGGATGGTTTTCTCAGTGTCGAGTATATCGAGGTGGTTGAAGAGCCTTTGCCCGCAAAAGCAAGGGAAGCTGTCATCAGAACCGTCACCGAAGCATTTGAACATTATGCCAAACTTTCCGGCGCCGTGGCCCAGACTTTTTTTAAAACCCTCGATGCTATTGCCGCCCATGAGTCCCGATATGTAGATACCATTGCCGCCCATATGCCATTTAAAATGGCTGACAAGCAAAAATTGCTTGAATGCGGAAATATAGAGAGTAGATTTTTTTTATTATTAAAGCTGATTCAGAAGGAAACAGAAGTCTTTACCATGTCCCAAAAAATAAAGGGCAGGGTAAAGGAGCAAATGGAGGGCTTGCAGAAAAAACACTATTTGAATGAACAGATGCGTGCCATCAAAAAAGAAATGGGAGACGAAGGAGATTCTGCAGAATTCAAGGACCTTGAAAATCGGATAAAGAAAAAAAGAATGTCCAAAGAAGGGGCTTCCGTTGTAAGAAGGGAATTTGAAAAGCTAAAGATGATGTCTCCCATGTCATCGGAAGCCACTGTGGTCAGAAATTATATTGACTGGCTGATTTCTCTGCCATGGTTTAGAAAGAATCGGTCAAAAAATGATCTTAAAAAGGCTGAGCAAATATTAGATCAGGATCATTATGGGCTTGAGAAGCCCAAAGAAAGAATTCTTGAGTATCTGGCCGTACAAATACTTGTTAAAAAAATTAAAGGGCCGATTCTTTGTCTTGTGGGACCCCCGGGTGTGGGGAAAACATCCCTGGCAAAATCAGTTGCTTCTGCTACAGGAAGATCCTTTGCCAGAATTTCTCTTGGCGGTGTCAGGGACGAAGCAGAAATCAGGGGTCATAGGCGAACCTATGTGGGGGCCATGCCGGGTAAGATCATTCAAACCTTGAAAAAAACAGGGTATAACAATCCTGTGTTTTGCCTGGATGAAATTGATAAGATGACGGCTGATTTCAGAGGGGATCCATCATCTGCATTGCTTGAAGCATTGGATCCGGAGCAGAATAAAAATTTTAATGATCATTACCTTGAAGTGGATTATGATCTGTCCCAGGTTCTTTTTATCACTACTGCCAATACCTTGTATGATATTCCAGCACCCCTAAGAGACAGGATGGAAATCATTCAGATACCGGGTTATACAGAGTATGAAAAATTCAAGATTGCCAAAGGGTATTTGATACCAAAACAATTGGAAGAAAATGGTCTTTCAAAGACAGATGCAATTTTCTCAAAAAATGCCATCCATGCCATTATAAAACAATATACTAAAGAGGCAGGAGTAAGAAATCTGGAACGGGAGGTCTCTTCTGTATTAAGAAAAATTGCTAAAGAGATCGTTCAAACCAATATTAGGAAACTGCATAAAATTTCAACAACCATGGTTTTAAAATACCTTGGCCAACCCCGTTTTAGAGACAGTGTTCTGGAAAAAGAAGATAGGACGGGAATTGTCACAGGTCTTGCATGGACCCAGGCAGGGGGTGAACTGCTCACCATAGAGGTTGTAACCATGCCGGGCAAGGGAAATGTCCTGGTAACGGGAAAGCTTGGAGATGTCATGAAAGAGTCTGCCCAGGCAGCCATCAGTTATGTCAGATCCCGCAGTAAAGAATTAAATATAAAAGAAGATTTTTATAAAAAACTTGATATCCACATTCATGTGCCCGAAGGCGCAATCCCAAAGGATGGTCCTTCAGCAGGCATATCCATGTGTACAGCAGTTGTTTCCATTCTCACTGGGAAATCGGTTTCAAGAAAGATTGCCATGACAGGCGAAATTACACTGCGAGGAAGGGTGCTGCCTGTGGGCGGGTTAAAGGAAAAACTTTTGGCAGCCCATGCAAATGGTATTAAAAAAGTAATTGTTTCAACAGAAAACAGAAAAGATATTAAAGAGATTCCCAAAGCCATTCAAAATCAATTGGAAATGGTTTATGCTGAAAATATGTCCCAGGTGCTTGAAAATGCCCTGTTGTGATTGATATGTTATGATATGAATTTATTCAAGATATGATATAAATTCCACCATGGCATCTTTTTCGTCCTTTGTGGCGAGGGCCCTTCGAATTTTAACCATTTTTTTTATTTCATTTTTATCCATTAGCAGATCTTCTTTTCGTGTGCCGGATTTGTTGATATTAATGGCCGGCCAGATCCGGTTTTCTGCGCATTCCTGGGAAAGAAACAGATCCATATTTCCCGTTCCCTTGAATTCCTGATAGATAATGTCATCCATGCGACTGCCCGTATCCACAAGGATTGTGGCAATAATGGTTAAGGAACCGCCATTTTCAAGCTTTCTGGCTGCACCGAAAATTTTTCTGGGAAACTCCATGGCATTGGCACCAAGACCTCCGGTCAAGGTTTTGCCATGGCTGTCTGTATGTGCGTTAAAAGCTCTTGTCATTCGGGTTAAAGAGTCAATGAACACTACTGCATTCTGTCCAATTTCTGCACACCTGATGGCCGTATGCATGGCAAGGCGAGTCATTCTCATGTGCTGTCCAATCTGCTGGTCTGCTGAAGAATATAGGACATGAGCATCTTTTAGGCCCCTTTGAAAATCAGTCACTTCTTCCGGCCTTTCGTCAACCAGGAGAATAAAAACTTTTGCATCTGGATGATTCATCACCACGGAGTTTGCCATATGTCGTAATATGGTTGTTTTTCCGGATTTGGGCGGCGATATGATCAGTCCTCTCTGGCCCATGCCGAGAGGGACGATCATATCCAGCGCTTTTCCTGTGATATCATCTTCATTTTGAGTAAGATGGTAGCGTTCAAAAGGGTTAATGCTGGTCTGATCCTGCAATAGAGGTGTGTTGCTGAATTCATCAAGTGAAAGCTTGTTTATCGTTTCCACCTGGATCAGGGCAAGATTTGCATTACTTGGGCCTTTTTGTTCCCCAAAGCCTTCAATAAAACAACCCTCTTTTAAATTTAATTTTCGTATCAGACTATTTGAGACATATGTGTTTTCAGGTTTGGGCTGGAAGTTTTCTTCTATTGCTCTTAAAAATCCAAATCCCTTATCCATAATTTCAAGATATCCTTGTACAGGTTTCATTGTCATGCTCCTTAGCTGAAATTTATGACGAATAAAATTAAGAATATGAGATTGATCGTCATTGATAATTTAAAAAGTTTAAGTCAATTTTTTTGGTGAAAATTCGATTTTATAGTGAAAAATCGAATTGAGACTTAAGTATAATTTATCCTATAACATATTTTAATATAAGCTTGCAAGCATGGTTTGCCTAATTAATTTTAGTCCATAAACTATAAAAATAATGCCGATATTTTTATAGTTGTTTTTGCTTGACATAATTTTTTTTTATTGGTATAAATTCTTTTGTTTTTCGGGCGATTAACTCAGCTGGGAGAGTGCAACCCTTACAAGGTTGAAGTCGCAGGTTCAAGCCCTGCATCGCCCACCAGAAAATGCAGATTATGCGGGGGTGTAGTTCAGTTTGGTTAGAACGCTTGCCTGTCACGCAAGAGGTCGCGAGTTCGAGTCTCGTCACTCCCGCCACAATAGAAAAGGGTTTCAGCATTTTGTTGAAACCCTTTTTGTTTTCTGGTGTCGGGTCATGGTGTCGCTTTTTCATTTTTTCGGTGTTTCTTATCCTCTTTTATAACAAATTTTCCTGATAAAGCATCCATTGCATTTTCAACGGCTCCATCAAGTTCATGTAGATAGATTTCTGTTGTTTTGTGTGCTGAATGACCCAATACTTTTTGGATTGTTTTGGTTGATGTTTTTGGATTGTCTGCCATCAGAGAAGCCATTAAATGACGCAATGTATGAAAACCAAAGTGTGGCACAATGCCTGCTTTTTTACAAAGCCCTCTCATGAATTTTGGGCGGTGAAAATATCTATTTTCAGTTTTTTCATTATAAAAGACCCATTGATCTTGTTTCCGGTTCTGCCACATTCTCCAAAGAGTAGCATTTAATTCTTGATTAATCGAAATCATAACCTTTTTATAACTCCCATCTTTTGTTTTCCGTGTCCACTTGATCAATGTTTTTTTTTCAAAATTAATGTCTGCCCAGGTCAATCTCAATGCTTCATCTATCCGGGCCAGGGTATGAAGCAGGACAATCACTAAATCTCTTTCATCTGTTTTTGGATTTGTTGCCAGTATCAATTTAATAACATCGGCTTCTTTCGGAATCTGTTTTTCGTTAGCCGTGTGTGGTAGCAATGCGATTTTTCTGCATGGATTTTTTTCAATGGATTCCAGAATGTCTTTTGCATATGTGAAAAAAGCAGATAGCTGCTTTCTATGCACATTATAATTATTGTTGCTGTGCCGGGTTGCAAGATATTTTGAAACCATTTCGGTTGTAATATTTATAAGAGGAAGATCCCCACCAATAAACTGATAAAAGCATTTATAAACATATTTTTTATGCTTAAAAACTCCGACAACAAACCTTCTTTTGGCAAAATCAAGGTATATATCACAGGCTTCCGAAAATGCCATGCCGGTTACTTTTGGCCGTTGATTCTTTAATTCTCTTTTCCGGTCTTCCCTGGCTGCCATTGCTTCTTTTTTGGTTGTAAACCCCCGGCCCCCGTAATTCTTGCCCAGATACTGAAACCTGTATATCCAATCCTTCCGTTTTGGGTCCTTGTAAAATCCCATATATAATATCCTCCTTAAATCTTAATCTCTTTAACCCGGCTGGATAAAACCCTCCAAATCTGTTTTTATGCTTGTAAACAGTTTTAGCCGAAACTTGCAATAATTCTGCAACATCGTTCGGTGTTAAAAGTTTTTGGAGTGTAAAAGTCAATATTCCAATCCTGTTTAGGTGCTATATTTAACGGTACGTAGCATTAGTTCAATGGAATCAATAAAAAACCGGGTAAAAGGAAAAACCGGGTCTTTTATCTCTTCGTTTAATTTGGATTCATCAATAGTCATTTCTTTGATTCCTGTATCAGTTACTTTTCCAATATTTACTTTGACCATTAACCAATCTGTTTTAATAATCCTGGCTAATGCATTTCTGCTGGCAGAAAAAATTCTTTTCCATTTTCCAACTTTTTGAGTATCTTTCGTGATGTATTTAAGCATGTATTTAATCGCATGCTTTTTATTTTTGAATTTCACACATTTTATTTTTACAAAGCCCATGCCATAACGGAATCTCCATAATTTTTCTATGGAATCTAAAATTTCTTTTGGAATGATGGCGTTCCCGGCAAATAAAATGTGAAAATGTGGAATACCGTCTTTATGTAATTCACAAACCCGAAAGTAATGAAAATTTCCATATCTTTTTTTCAAAGCCCGAATAAGCTTATGAAAATTTTTAATCATAATATTGTAAATGAATTCTCGAAGACTGAGAATGCCATTCCCCTTTTCATTATAATCTTCAAGCTGTTTTTCCATTTCCTGCCTGGCTTCTTTCCCACCGAAAGTGAGAGTAAGGAATTTGAAAGCATACCGAGAAGTCGCTTCCTCTCCAATTGCCCCTTGCAGGATTCTTTTATATATTTTCTTTTTTAATCTTTTTTGGCAGACAGGGCAGGTCCAAGAATTACATAGAAGAGGGCCGGCAATAATTTTTTTACCGTCCATGGTTATGCCGGAAAATGCACCAATTGGATTGGGGCATCGTTCTGAATTAATGTTTACGTCGTTCATAAAAAAACCTCCTTGGATTATTAAATACTGATTAATGTATTCAAATATCCCAAAGAGGTTTTGACACTACTTTCAAAAAATTATATAAAAGAAGTGTTCCGGTGTCTTTAATTGCTTGTTTAGGCGTTATTCTCTCTGGAACATTTTACCCCTGTTGGTGTTGGTAGCACCTTCAGGGGTTTATTTTATTCAATCATCTGGTTTATCCTTCCATTGGTCGTGTAAACGACTATGATTTTCTTGTATTCGAAATTGAAGTTTTACAAATTGAAAGAATTTTTTAAGTGTAAGTTTGCCAGGCGCTATTTTATCAAAAATTTCTTGGTTGTCTTTATGCATAAGCACGCATCGATCAAGGTACTTATCAACTAAACCTGATATTCCACCTGAGTTAGGTCTCTGTGAAAAGTGTTTTTTCAAGTATTCAACATTTTCTTCATCGAGGTAAAGTTGATATTTTTTTTTGCCATCTATTGCCATAATTTTTTATCCTTTGCCTTAAGATAGTGATTTATCGATATAAGGTATTACCTCAAGGTATTACCTTCGTAACATAAGGTAGTACCTTGAATCAAGGATTTTTTTTAAATTTTTAATTTAGTTTTCCGATGACATTATAAAAGTGACAGTTATTCTATATAGATCAAGTTAAAGGCCAGCCGCTCCTGGCGCGGCTCAGGGGCAAGACGCACCCTGCCCGTGCCAGGAGCGGCTGGCCTTTTGGCCCCTTAGGGGCTTGGGAAAGCAAGGATGGATAGCAATCCACCCGATTATAATGGGGGTCAGCCCCCAAACCCCCGGGATTTAGCGCATTATAGACAAAAACATGATTATGCCAGGAAGTTGGAGAGAGAAAGAGGAAAAATAATTAAACGGGGGAGGATGGAAAGAGTGGGTGCGATCCCTTTCTTGATCCTGCGGCCACTCAATCAGAGGCACGCCGTTCGCAATCCTCAGATCAGCCAGAAAGAAAGCACCAGGTCGCTGATGCTCCCTGCCAGTGGTTAGAGAAATTAAAATAGGATATGACAAATATTTTGACAGGGGGAATTTCTAAAAACTACCGCCCTTCGGTTGGTTTTCGATTCCAGAAACGACGATTTTTACCGGAAAAAGCCCCGGCAAGAAACCGTCATTTCTTCCATCGACTGCGAAAGCCTGGCAGGGGCCTTGTTTTTAATTATTTTTTAAAACGGTCAAATTTAATTTTATTCTGTGCTTTAAAGAAATGGAAGTTGACTTTTCTTTGATTAATCTCTATCTCCAATAAAGATGATTTTGGTATATTTCTACACAATAAATTATATTTTCACAAAAGTTGATTTGTTGAAATACCTTTACAGATATTATAAATGATGATACGAAATTTCAGATTCGTACCCACTTTTTTTAGCTAATGGGGGAAGATGGAAAAAAGAAAAAGCAATGCTCCATGGGGTACTTCAGCTTCAATAGATCTTAAATCATGTGATTCAGCAAAAATTCGAGATAAAGATGAGATATTTTTATTTTCTAAAAAAATTTGCAAATTAATAAATATGAAACCATACGGAGAACCTTTAATAATAAATTTTGGAGAAGATCCGAGAGTCAGCGGTTATACTTTGGTTCAATTAATCGAGACAAGCTCTATTACAGCTCATTTCGTAAATCAATCGAACGCAATTTACCTTGATATATTTAGTTGTAATAAATTTGATTCTAATATTGTAGCAGAGTTTACTAAGATTTTTTTTAATGCTGATTCATATATAGTCGATACTAAAAATAGATATTAAAATATTGATACTATCAATGTAAATTTAATAATAATAACTTTTAGAAATTTATGGGTTTAAACCTTTTTACAA
>CAYWGN010000075.1:0-18958 GCA_964457495.1 uncultured Desulfobacula sp. | reverse complement strand
ATTATTACAAAAAGATAATTTAAGTTTAGGCGACAACTTGCTTGACAAACACCGTCATCGAGTATAAACTTATCCTATAAATTATCTGACAGATAATTGATTACAGCTTTTGCCGGGCGATCATAAAACACACCATATTGTGAGGCAAAATCCGGATGCATGCCCCGGATAAACAGATAGAAAATGCCACCAATATGGGTGTCGTAATCATAATCTTTTAATCGCAGGCCAAGATACCTGTGCAGGGCCACAAGATAGATATGGTATTGCAGAAAATAGTGGTGGTCTGACATGGCATCAAACATGGCAGTCTGTGAATATTGGTCATAGGTATCACCCAGATAATTGGATTTATAATCAACAATATACCATTTGTCTTTATGATGTATCACAAGATCAATAAACCCCTTTATAAACCCTTTAAAGGATTGAGCAGTCAATTGGGAAAGCTTTTTTATATACCCTGATGTTTTAAATTTCACATCTGATTGTTCAAAGGCTTTTTGTACAGATGACATCTGAAAAGACGGGACGGAAAAAGCAAACTCAAGCTCGTTAAACCTTTGATCCAAAAGGATATCTTTCAGGCAAAACCCTGATGTTCCGTCTACAAGCTTTGTTTCAAGCACCTCTTTCACAGATTTATCAGCCATTTGAATCATTTCTGTGCCCAGAAAGCCAAACATGTCAAATTTTGATTGAATCAGTTTAAAGATTTCCTCAGATCCTTTGGTAAAATCAAGTGTTTCAAAAATAGAATGAAACAAATCACCTGATCCTGCACCTTTGGGGAATTGAGCAAGGGTTATAATGGGTCTGGCTCTATCACCATCTGACTTCTCCTTTTCCGGCAAGGCTTCCTGGTTCTGGGAAAGGGCAATAGCTGAAAAACTTGACATTTTCCAGGAAGCCTTGATGTCACGGGTAATTTTTTCGGCTGATAAAACAGGATTTAATGAATCTGATCTGTCTATAAACCCATTGGATAATTCATCAAAATAGTGCTGCAAAAGAATGCTTTGATCTGCACTGGTTCCAAGCTGTTCCAGATCCTTTATCATTAATTGATCCTCTTTGCAGTCGCAGGAATGCAGCAGGGTGCCAAGGGGCGAGGTCTCAACTGATTTAAACCCGCCCCAGATGATCCTGCACATGGCAGATGCCCTTGTTAGAGCCACATATAACAACCTTCTTTGTTCTGCCCTGTCTTCTTTTTCAAAATGGGTTTGAGAATTTTCAAGATCCTTTGACCCCAGATCAAGAGTCAACTGGTAATCTTTTTCAGGATCATGGAAAAGAATATTTTCTTTTGAGGGCTTTCGTGGCCCTTCCCAGAGATATGGAAGATAAACAACTGGATACTCAAGCCCTTTGCTTTTATGAATGGTGACAATGGCCACAGCCTTTTTATCGCTTTCCAGCCTGAGTTCATCTGCAAATTCATCTCGAAGGTCTTTAAACAATTGCCGGGCATACCATTTCAATAAATAATATGGCGATAACTGCTGCTTTAGACAGGCTTGCGAAATCAATTCAATCAAATGATAAAAATTGGTCATCCCCCTTTCGTCAAGGCTCAAGTTTCCCTTTAAGAACGCTTCATCAGAATGAAAAAGGGCCATGGCCATGGAGACAAACCCTTTGGTTTCCCAGATTTTTTTATACTCTCTGAATTGATCCTGCCACTTGAAAAACAGATCTTCTTTTTTATCAAGGCTGACAATCTTATCCGATGAAAAACCAAACACGGATGTACACAGGGCTGCATTGATATAGCCTTTATTATCAGGGTTATTTACAGCCCATAATATATCATGCAGATCAATGGCCTGGCTTGCATCAAAAACAGATCCTGTTTTTGAAAGATATGAAGGAATATTAAGATCAGACAAGGCCTTTTGTATCTGTTCTGCCTGCTTGTTTGTCCGGACAAGCACGGCAATATCTTCAGGACTGATCTTTTGAGGATTCGTGCCATTTTTGCCCTTGTCTATCAATGATTTATCTGATTGCAATAAAGCCATAATATCTGTTGCCACAATTTTTGGAATAATCCCGGCTGTAGTGTCTTTGCTGATAAAACCCTGTCTGTCAAGATCCTGGCCTGCTCTTTTTATAAAACAAAACTGCAATGGCGGGACAAACTCTTCATTGTCTTTCAAGAAATTTTTTGCTGTTTTTGGAGTTTTGACCTTTAAAAACTCAATGGGTTCGTAGAGAAAGGGATTAATACTACCTGAAAAAACCTCATTAATTGCCTTAACAAGCAAAGGTGCTGACCTATAATTTTTTTCAAGGGTAAATTTTTGATCACTTTCTTTAGAGGCTTTTAAATAAGCAAAGATATCTCCACCCCTGAAAGCATAAATAGCCTGTTTGGGATCTCCAATCATAAAAAACGGGGTGCCTTGCAGGGAAAAAAGCTTTGAAAAAATATCATATTGCCGTGGATCTGTATCCTGGAACTCATCAATCAGGCAGGCTTTATAGGTTTGTATGACAGCCTTTTGAAGATTGTGCGCATCTTGTTTTTCAAGGGCTGCTGCAAGGTCGTTAACAAGATCGTCAAAAAAACATATGCCCAGGGCTTTTTTCATTTTATCCAGCTCTTTATTGAAAAAAGCTAAAAATTCAATTTTCAGACTGATAAGATTATTTTCAAACACTTTATAAAA
Organism: uncultured Desulfobacula sp.; assembly: GCA_964457495.1. Taxonomy (GTDB): domain Bacteria; phylum Desulfobacterota; class Desulfobacteria; order Desulfobacterales; family Desulfobacteraceae; genus Desulfobacula. The sequence goes on along the minus strand of CAYWGN010000075.1, from coordinate 16,283 downwards.
ACAAAGCATTTGCTCGCATAAATCAAAAAATTCATGTTCAGGCCTTGTCTGCCCTGGTTTTGTTTTTAGTTCAATCCTTGTTAGGGTAAATTTATAAAGGCTATCCCCATCTTCTGTCATTTTAAAAAACGTATCCACACCTTGCTGGTCAATTTTCAGACAAGAGGCTTCAAGCCAGGCAGGTACATTTTTTTTAGTATAACTTCTTTTATCAATTCCTTGGTGGTTCTGGATTAACTCGATGATTTCATTGTCCCTTGTCAAAAGGATATCATGGATTTTCTTTAAGGTTTCTCTGTATGGGCCAAAGATATTTTCAAAACTTGCAGATATGGGTTTGCAAACAAGGTCTGCCCTTGAAACATACGGGCCAAATGATGCAGCAAAGCTTTCCGGTGTTATCTGCCGCTGGTTTAAATATGATAAAAACAAGGTGTCCAGATTGTTAACATGACCCATGAAAAAATCATAGCTGACCTGTCTTAAAAATAGCGATCGGTCCGGCATAAGCTCAATATCAAAAAGGGAATGGCTTTCAAATGCATTTTCTTTTAATATCTTGAGACAAAAAGAGTGGATGGTCATGATGGACGTCTGGTCAAAACTATTTAATGCGTGCTGCAGTCTCTGACAGACAAGGGACAATTTCTCATGGCCTTTAAAAAACCTTACCAGATCATCTTCATAAAGGTGCGGGGACAGATTTTTAAATCTGTCCCCGGCAATGCCTTCAAGCGTATTAAAAAGTCGTGATCGTATTCTCAGCTTGAGTTCTGCTGCTGCGGCTTCTGTAAACGTTACCACCAGAATGGATTCCACAGGATACCCCATGGCTGCAAGACGACAATAAAGAGTGGTAATGGTATATGTTTTCCCTGTCCCTGCACTGGCTTCAATCAGAGTTGTTTTTTCAAGATCTATTATAAAAGGGTCCAGAGGCTTCATCATGTTATTTTCAGATTTTCCAGCAAGGGTTTATACACGGTTAAGGAATTTTGGACAAAACCCGAGGCAAGCAATGCATCAACACTTTCAAAAGGGTCGTTATTCTCAACACAAAGAGATACATATCGGTTTTCCTTTTCCCCTGTTTGGTGATATCCGCCATACCAGCTGGCCTTTGCTCTATTCATTGCTTTAAAGATCAAATCTCTCTCATGCTCGAATGGATTCCATTCTGAAGGGTCCAATTCTGATAGGTCCGGCTCAAATTTTTCCTTTAACAGGGCCTGTGCAAATAACCAGGATGTTTCGCAGAAAAAATAAAAAGGGCGCTTCCTCCCTTTATCATAAATTTGAATCAACTCCTTGAAATATTTAAGAGCAACCGATTCCAAAGCAGGAAATAAACAGGTTACAACGGGCTTTTTCCCTTTTGGGTCCCGCCCGATAAGAATGGTTTCCTTAGGATGATCATGAGGGACACTAATATTTAAAAACAGATGCCTGATCCAGCCTGAAAGCAATCTTGCACTATTGAGCTTTCCAAAACTTAAAAAATACATTCCATCCTCTCTTACATCCGTAAAATTTGCTGAAACTATCAAGCCGTCTATATTTATTTCCAAGGCAATGGGGGGCAATTGTTTTTTAGATGCAATGGCTCTGGCAGCATCAATTACAGGGCTGGCAATGCTCACCATTTTTTCATATTCAAACCTGCCTTTCTCTCCAAAGGGAAGGCTTCCCATGGCCTTGATAATAGGATAAAATTGAGTTTCTCTGGAAGGCCTTGTTTTTTGTTCAACCAGAAAACTGCCAAGGGTATATTGATCCAGCCCTGATATGGAGAAGATTTCCCTGTCATGGGTCTGGTCTTCCACCTCCGGCACTTTTATGTTTAATCCTTCTTTCATGTACCCTTGAACAGGATTTTTGAAAAAACGAATCAGTTCATCAAGCATAATGCCTGGCAGCTTTTCTTTTGATTCTTTTTCTGCCGATCCTTTTTCTGCTGATCTCGGGACAAATATACGCTTTTGGGTCCTGCCCTCTTCCGATCTAATTAGCGAAAGTGCCCTTGCAATATGACAATTATCCTTTGAAAAAGAAAAAAAAGAATCAGTTTTATTAAAATATGCTTCATTAAATGGATGGAGTGGATGAAACAAATGATAGGCATACCCCTGCGGAAAAACAAAGCTTTGATCCATGGTGTCGGCAAGCTCACTGACAACCCCGGCACAGGGGATCTTTGAGTTGTCCTGTATACTCATTCCTGTATAGGTGATAATAAACTTTAATCTTGCTGACAGCAGGGTTTCAAGGAATAGATACCTGTCTTCATCCCTCTCTGATTTATCACCAGGCTTTGGATATTTTTTTATCAGGTTAAATCCCGGACTGAAAGCCTGCCTGGGAAAAGCTTTTTCATCCATTCCCATCAAAACGACAATCTTGAAAGGGATACTGCGCATGGGCATGATATTGCAAAACGTGATATTTCCTGCCAAAAAATTCCCCTGGGAAATATTTTGATCAAGCTTGTGCTCAATATGGGAATTTATCACTTCAAATGAGACAAGGTCACTGAACCCTGCTTTCTGGGCATTTTCCCTAAGTTCATCAATGGTTTGACTCAGAAAAACCAGGTCTTCCCCGTTTTTAAAATTCCGATCCATTAATAAAATGGATATTTTTTTCAAGGCCTCGCACCATTTCTCAATTGTTTTTTTACCGGCCAGGGTTTCAAGACACAAAAATAAAGTGTGACAAAAGGCTGCAAATTTACCCAGCACCTCAAGATCAAGTCCTTCAAAGGATTGACACGGCAGGATATCCTGCACTAACGCGCCATGATTTTCAGGCATGACCATGCCCATAAAAAGCCGCTGCAGTCCAAACTGCCAGGTATTTTCTTCAAAGGCCGGCAATCCCAGAGTTTCTCTGTGATCCCCATCCCTGCCCCATAAAATTCTGGCATCCTCAGCCATTTTTTCGATATAATAGATCTCATCTGCCATGATATTAAATTTTCTGGCAATGGATTCAGACAGCAAAAGATCAAGTACCTGTTTCTGCTCAAGCCTTGCGTTCCTGAGTGCCAATATCTTTAAAAAAGCATCCAGAGATTCAGATTCAGATCTTTTCCTGCGGTCACTGATGGAAAATGGCAGGAATGTTTCAAGGGAAAAGACAGATTCGATAAATGGGGCATATGCTTCAATATCAGGCATCATCACAATGATATCATGGGGGGCAAGTTCAGGGTCTTTTTCAAACTCCTTTAACAAAAGATCCTTTAATACCTGGGCTTCTCTCATGGGAGAATGGCAGGCATGGATACAAACAGAGGTGTCAGGTGCAGCAATGGTGACAGGAGCATCCTTATGTCCCTGTTTTCTCAGGATAAGATTTAATATATCTGACTGAAGCTGCATAAGCATGGTATTGGATTTGCCTGATTCATTTATGGGGTCCTGGAACAAATCATCAAAAGGCTCATGGTAATTAAATGCTTCAAGACAGGAATGAAACCCTTTTCCCGCTGTTCCCAGAGACGACAGCAGCGGATTTGTCATTTCATAGTATAAATGCTCAGGATCTATTCCGGCTTCTTCCTTCAGGGCCAGCCTCCCGATCTGCCGTTCTGACTTGATATCAAAAAAGAACTGGTTGGATGGCGTTAAAAGAAAAAGGTTGATGTCCATTATTTCAGACATTTTTTCAAACACCTGCAAAAACAGTTCAGGAAGAGCTGATATGCCAAAAAGAGACATCCTTGACGGAAGATTATCCGTGTTGATGTTTGTTAAAGAAAACTTTTTCAGAAAGGTGCGGGCTTTAAATGCCAGATGATTTTGAGGATCTTCTGATACAATCTTTGCCCAGAGTTCTGCCTGCCATTGGGCCACAGGGTCTTTCAAGATTTCATGGGATCGCGGGCTTTGCCAGTCAATGAGCATGTGGGACCGGTAAACCTGGTAATCGTCAAACACTTTTGCAATCTTCATGGAAAGTTGATAAAATTTTTTTCCTGTTTCATCCTCTTTTATATAGTTTTCAATACTTGACAGAGATTTTTGTGACCTGTTCTCATGAATTAATTTCATGATTGACCAGAAAAGAAGATTTTCATTCAAGCTTTCATACTGAACCTGCAAATCTTGCTGATTCTGTTGATTTTGCTGATCTTTTGGGGGCATAAAACTTGTGAGAATCTGGTCAATCATCTGTCTTGGAAAACAAAAATGCATATTTGCACAAACACCCAGGTTTTGCGCCATTTGCATGGAAATCCACTGCTTCATCCCCCTGGACTGGATACTGATCCATTCAGGCATCATTGGATTGTCCGGCACTTCTTCCAGAACAGATGCCAGCGCGTCCATCAGGTTTTCCATTCTATTGCTTTTAAAGATATTGAACAAAAATTTTGTTCCCCGGGATTACAGGTTTTTAAGCACCATATCAGACCCTGAAACCTCAATCAAAGGCATTTATTTTCTGCTTGAATTTCCCAAAAAAAATTTAGTTGAGATTAATGGCTAAAATATTTTTCTTTTTGCCAAAATTCAAAGCCTCTTCCAGTGATCCCATACACAAATCAATTCTTAAACCGTTTAAATTGATGTTCATTCGATCTTCAGCCTTGAATACCCCGACACCCTCAATGTATATCTTTTTCCCTAACCAGCCTCTATTTACAAGTTCAGAACTGATGGCACATGTTCTGCCAACAACGGGCATCGTCATGGTTGCAGTTGTTTGAGGATAACCATCTGAGTTGATCCCCTTTGACCAAGGATGATATGCGGTTAGTGTTACATTTGCTTTTACGATTATATCCAGTTGTTCTTTTTTGGATTTGATAATTGATCTCAAATATATTTCTTTATTTTCATACAAAGATACACTTCTTTTTAAATCTTGAATTTCCTGGGTTAAAGATGAAATTGTTTTGGCGTTAATGTTCTTGAGTATATATTCTTTATTGAACATCCCTGCAAAAAATACGCTGCTTAGAACTGTTAAGAATACAATCAGGATATAATAAATTCTAAAATTCATAATTATCAGGACTTGTGCTTAAAAAAAATTAATTAATAGTAAAAACTTTAAATGCTCCATGAATAAAAGCTTATAATAAATTAGCGAGACAAAAACAACCTTATATTATTCTGAAAAATTATAATGTTTTTGAAGAGTGGGGAACCCACTGGACTGTTTTTGTTTTTACAACAGATGGGATAAGCCCCAGGGTGACTATAAAGACAAAAACCATGACAGAGCTGAACAGGATCAAGGTGTCGTAGTTGCTCAAGGTCAGTCCCCTAAAGAGCCAGGTTTCGCTTAAAATGCCATATTCAATGAGCTTGCCGCTGATCACGCCGGAAATAGCTGCTCCCCCCCATTGCAGGGACATGCAAAGCGAAATGATAACAGATTTATTTTTTACAGGTGCAAGCGACACCATTTCAGATGTAAGGGCAATGGAAGATGATGCCTGAATCAACCCGAGGCCAAAAGTGAGGAAGCTGAAATAGGTCATCTGGGGAATAGGAGCCAAACCCCTTAATATCACCAGAAATAAAAACAAAAAGTATGAAAAATGAACCACAAGGAAGACCATTTTTGTTCCGAATTTATCCACCAGTTTTCCACCAGTATAAAAACCCACCATTGATCCCAGAAAAAGCATGGTTCCCATATGAACAATGGTGTCATCGGAAAAATGCAATACATTCTTTTCAAGCAATCCCATGGTGACAGGCCAGGTACCTGTGGCAAGCATCAATAAAAAACAATATGCGCAGAATGGCATATATCCTGGCACTTCCGGGATGCTGGCAATTATTTTTGGTATGGACATTTTTTTGGGTATGCTTTTTTCTATTTCTGGAATTTTTAAATAGAGAAATATCTGGATAAAAAGAAGGCAGGTGAAAAAAGTCAGAATAATCTGATAGGTTCCAAGGGATGCACTCCTTTCCAGTATAAATGTGAGGATAAAGGAACAGCCAATGGCAAAGATCTGCCAGGAAACCCGCAGAGTCCCGAAAAAAGATCCTCGTATTGCTTCTGGAATCAAGGGGCTTAAAAGGGCAAACCAACCTGACAAGAGTGCAGATAATCCAATGCTGAACAAAATAATTCCACAGACAATAAATTTAATTGATGTCTGTGGATCAAAAAATCCAGCCAATATGATGAAAAAAAAACCAGCAATCGTTAGAACAATTCCTGATATTCCGATTTTTTTCTTTCCGTATCGGTCTGCATAATAGGCAAATGTAACTGATAAGAAAAACAGAATAACTGAAGGCAGCGAAAGCAGGATTAATACATCGGAACTTTTTAATCCCATCTTTAAAAAATAGGAGAGTAAAAACCCATTCTTGAAAAAAAGCTGGGGCATAATGCTTGCGCAGACTGCAAAGACAATGGTCATCATGATTTTATCTTTAAATATGTTCATGCAAACCTTAAAAAAGAATAGTTTTTAAATTTCAACCATGGCCATATTGATCTTTACCAGCGTTTAATGACTATTCGCCTTCAAATTGGGTGATGGAAAACACCTTACAGTCTTGAATCTGATCTCTTCCTTTAAGATCGGGAAGCTCAACAATAAAAGCGCACTCAATAATATCAGCTCCCAATTTTTTTACAAGTTTCACAGTGGCACCAACCGTGCCGCCTGTGGCGATCAGATCATCGACAATGATAACTTTTTCACCCTTTTCAATAGCATCTTCATGGATTTCAAGGGTATCTTCTCCATATTCCAGGCTATAGGTTTCCTGACTGGTTTTCCAGGGCAGCTTTCCCTTTTTTCTGACAGGAACAAACCCGATACCCAGTTTATAGGCCAGGACTGCGCCAAAAACAAAACCTCTGGCATCAATCCCCACAATCTTGTCAATATCCATATCTTTATATCGGTCATACAGAATATCACACGATTCTTTAAACGCCTGGGGCTTTTGCATCAATGTGGTCAAGTCTCTGAATATCACCCCTTTTATGGGCCAGTCTGGAATACTTCTGATGGTCTCTTTTAAATCCATTCCTCTTTCCTTTGTATTTTATTTTGTCTATTTTTATTCTTTTAATTCTTCTATTACATTTAAAATCAATTTTATCACATTATGAGCATTCCGATCAAATACTGCCATGATCTCTTCCCAGGTAACAACAGCTTCATCCTCATTCCAGCAGTCATAATCCGTTGACATGGCAACAGCAGCATAAGGTATGGCAACTTCATTTGCCAGCATGGCTTCTGGAGCAGTTGACATATTGATCACGTCAGCCCCCCAGCTTTTGAACATTTTGGACTCAGCAATGGTTGAAAACCTTGGCCCTTCAATGGTGACAACACACCCTTTTTCATGGACGTTCAAATCAAGTTTTTTTGCTGTTTCATAAAGTTTTTTTCTTAAATTCTCATCAAATGGATGAGCCATGACTGGATGAACCAGGCCATTTTCAAAGGAATCTGCAAAAGTATTTTTCCGAAATCGGGTAAAATCAATGAATTGATCCAAAATGACCAGGTGTCCCCTGTCTATTTCATGCTTTAAACTGCCACAAGCTGTGGTGGCAATAATATGGGTAACCCCTGCCTGTTGAAAAGCTTTGATATTAGCACGGTTATTCACCTGGGTGGGACTTAACTGGTGTCTTCTGCCATGCCGGGCAAGAATAAGAATCTCTACATCATTTATTTTCCCGGACAAAAGAGGGGAAGAAGGGTCTCCATATTCCGTTGTAACGTCAAGTTGTTTTGGATCTTTTAAAATATCAGGATCATCCAGCCCTGATCCACCGATAATGCCAATTTTCAACATTTCTTCTCCTGTCAGTTTTGTTTACAATTATTAAATTTGCCTTTTTAGCTTTTAAAAACGCCTAACATAATTGGATTAACTTATCAAGAATAGGGTAAATATATTTTCCACACAACTTTCAGAATTAAGTCCTTGTAGTCGAGGTCAAACCTGCCAAATTTGAAATTTGTGTTTTCCAGAATGGCGAAAATATCTCTCTTGTTAATTTTACCCCAAAGATATAAAACCAATTATCTTATCTTTGATAAGGGATTAAATAATGGCCATGGAAATGCTCTCGCTTTTCTGTAACAAACCCTTGATTGAAAAAACAAGATATCAAATTGAATTTAAAGGTTTTGAATGGGTTGTTGATTTGTTTTCAGGTAGTAACAAAGGACTTGTTGTTGCTGAAATAGAACTGGATTCAATTGATCAGCCCTTTGAAAAACCCGACTGGATCGGAAAAGAAGTCACCCATGACCCCAGATACTTTAATTCAAACCTGATTGAAACACCCTATTCAACCTGGTAATAACAGACCTTTAAAACCTGTATTTCATCTGAAAAGGAATAAAGGTCTGTTATTATTAAAATATTTTAAATTACCCAACTCTTTTTCCGGATCAAGCTGTAGAGGCTCACAAATAACAATATCATGCAAAAGCCTAAATGGGTAATATCCAGAACAATAACTGCTGTGTGGTCAAAATAGATATTTGGAAGGTTTTTTACAACCATTAAGACACCAGTGACAATCAATCCTGCAAGTATTGCAATTTTAAAATAGCCGGGTCTGGTCACACTATTCAATCTTGCCCCCCTTAAAATAAAATCAAAAAGGATATATATGACAAAAGCTATCAGCAAAATGGCCGCAATGTAGTGGATAATATGTGTCACATAAAACTGGGCCAACCAGCCCAACCCCGGAATATCAGCAATATAATATCGCTTGAAAACAGGCATCTGGCCAAACCCGGACAATGTTATAAAAAACAGGGTAATCCCATAAATATATTTTCTTGTTTTTACTGGGGTCTTCATTATTTGTCCTCCTTTGAGCTCAGGTAAAACTTGCCAAATGCAGCAGCCAAACCTGCAATAGGAGCTACTATCATTGCTTTAGCAAGGTTGGTCCCATCGGCCATCATGTTTTTCACTTTATTTAAATGGGGCTTTCCTTTTCCTTTTTCAATGGACTTGTTCAGTTCTTCAAAGGGGACAGGAGAGACATAAATGGTATTGGTTCCGCCATTTTCGTGTTCTCCATATATATATCCGTTCATCTCCCTGGCAAGGGCATGGGCCTTTTTCAGGATTTCACTTCTCGGGCCTATGGTTTGAACATCTTCAGGACAGGCTTCTATACAGGCCGGCACTTCACCTTTTTCAAGCCGGTTGTAACACCGGTCACATTTATACATGACGCCATTTCCCGCTAAACCAGGCAACAGATCAAGATAAAGTCCAACACCGGTCTGTCTTTCAGGAATATCCCAGGGACAGGCTTTTTTACATTTTGAACCGCCAAGACAAAGGTCTGGATCAATTCTTGAAAGTCCGTTTTCTTCCTGTTTTGCCGAGCCCCAGGGGCAAAGCTTGACACAGGGAGGGTTTTCACAGTGCATACATCTTCTGGGAATGGTCAATTCAATTTCTTCACCATTGACTGTTGCAGATGCATGCTGGATAAAAAGCCAGTTATAGGGAGTCAGACGATCGGTCACATCTCTTTTTTCTGACCAGTCCTCTACCGGGACTCTGCTGGGATACATTTTTGGGAATGGTTTTTCAGGCTCGGGATACTTATCGGCATTTGCTTCCTGGCATGCAAAAACACACTCTTCGCACCCAATGCATTTGCTGATATCCAGCAAGGTCGCCAGCGGCTCTTCTTTTTCGTGGGTTATGGATTTGGCTGCCCGGGCAATACCTGTGGTGGCGACCACAGATCCTGCAGCTGTAATAGAGCCTTTTAAAAAGGCCCTGCGCGAAAGTTTAGAAGTCATTTTTCCTCTCTTTTGATACGTCTTTAATCATATCATATATTTGGATTGATGTTTTTATTTTTTAAATCGTCTTGAGAAAATCCTGGAAATTCATTTTATCATAACTTGACGTATGAATATACTTTAAAATATTTAAAAATTGTTTTGCATCGACATAACCAGGAATACTACTGATCTTTGAATTATCTGGTTTAAGAAACCACATGGTTGGCAATCCCTTAACCTTCCATTGTGTGGCAAGTGCTTGGTTTTTATCCGTATCCACGGGAATATTGATAAAATTATCTTTTAAATATTTTAAAACCAACCTGTCCTGAAACGTTGTTGTTTTAAGTTTTGTGCAATAGGAACACCAGTCTGCATGGAAATATAAAAAAACATGTTTATTCTGGCTTTTTGCCAATTCCATACCCTGTTCATATCCCAGCCAGTCTATTTTTGATGCATCGCTGGTCTGAGCAGACTCTTTCTCTTGAGTAAAATCAGCCTGTTTTTCAGGTTTCAAATTATTATAAACAATAAAACCAATTATTGCGATACAGATTATTGCAATAACCAGCACATTTTCTTTTTTCATATTCAAATCCTTTATTTGAATTCTATTTTAGCAAATAGTGACAGCCCAAGTTTAAATAGCAAAGAGTATGCCAAAAAAATTATTTTTTATAAAAAAATTTTTCTTTAACCATTTAACAAGCGCCACACTGGTTTTTGGCTTACCTGATTTTTTTTGCAATCACAATCAATACATCAAAATTTTTGTTCAAAAGCGTTAACAATTCATTAGCACCGTTACCCGGTGAACACAATGTGAATGGTTTTGTGAACTGAATCACATAAGCTGTATCCCATACTTTTTAATACGTTTCCACACGGTTATCCGGCTGACACCTAAAATCTGTGCTGCTTTGGTCTGATTCCCATCAGCCTGTTGAAGTGCATTGAGAAGCGCTTCTTTTTCAGACAGCCCAACCGTTACTATACCATTGTGTCCTGCAATTTTCAGGGGTTTAGTCGCAAGAGGGTTAAAGCTTGTGATCTTTTCAGGCAAATGCTCAATCCCAATACTTTTCCCTCTTGCCAGGACAAAAGCATATTCAACACTGTTTCTCAATTCCCTGATGTTCCCAGGCCAACGGTATGCCCCCATCAAGCGCATGGCTTCCGGCGTAAATCCTAAAATATTTTTTCCTGTTTTTTCTGCGTGAAGAGTAATAAAATGTTGAATAATCAAGGTAATATCATCTCTGCGCTGCCTAAGCGGTGGACAGGTTAAGGGGAAAACATTGATTCTGAAAAAAAGATCTTCCCGGAATACCCCTTCCCCTATTAATTTATCAAGATTTTTATTTGTTGCTGTAATTATCCTGACATCAATGGGAATGGATTTGTTTGTGCCGACCCGCTGGATCATTTTTTCTTCCAAAACCCTGAGCAGTTTAATCTGGACAGAAAGTGGGATATCTCCAATTTCGTCCAGGAAAAGGCTTCCATTGTGCGCAGCTTCAAATCTGCCTATCCTGTCAGTCTCAGCACCGGTATAGGCACCCTTTACATGGCCGAATAATTCACTTTCAAGAATATTTTCACTTAAGGCAGCACAATTTACTTTAATAAAGGGTTTGGATGCCCTGTTTCCGGTTTCATGGAGTGCTTTGGCAACCATTTCCTTTCCAGTTCCGCTCTCTCCCAGAATCATTACCGGTGTATCCAGTGATGCCACGCTCTCTATATGTTCATAAAGGACCTGCATCACCGGCGTTCTTCCGATAATACCATGAAATCCATCATCAATATGATACATCCGCTTGATGGAGGCCAATTCATTTTTATAATTAATATTTTCAGATATGTCTTTAAGGGTTTCAACGGCACCGACAATTTCATTTTTCTCATTAAAAAGCACTGTTGCATTTTTTATAATTGGTATGGTCCTGTTCTGCCGGTTGGTAATCACACATTTTTTTTCCCTGATAAGACCTTCGGAAAAAAGTCTGCACCAGTTTTTACCTTTTCCTGTTCCAACAATTTTACATCCCGTGCAATTCAAGATTCTACAGGATTGACCTTTCAGCTCTTTTTCCGAGTAGCCTGTAATCAATTGAGCGGTTTGATTAGCCGCAATAAACGTTCCCTTTTCATCAACTATGATGATGCCATCTGGCACAGAATCAATAATGTGCCGCCATTGTTTACCTATATCCATATTGTCCTCCCAAATATTAACTATGTTAACTAACAACTTAACACATCATTAACATATTTGCAATACAATAGTTAACAACCAATCATAAAAACAACTAAATAATCATTAATACTCTTTAATTTTACTCAGTTATAATAATAACCCTTTGATATTTTCTTCAATGGCACATTCATTGCTTCATATGCGCTAACGCAAAAAATATATGTATGAATGGTGATATTCATTAACATAGCCCAAACAATATAAATTTTAAGGAGAACCAATGAAAACAAACAAAGTAAAAATTTTGATTTTGGCCTTGATTACCGGCCTGGTACTGTTGACAGGATGCACACCAACCCAAACGGTAAAAACTGCTGAAACTGCTAAGGTAGAAGATACATCATGGATGTTTCATGACCTTGTGGATGGCGCGTATGTAAAAGCACATATATCTATTCCCATGCCTGAAAATGTTATGCTGATTGATGCAAGGCCTTACAAGGGCAAATATATAAGTGGGCATATCCCCGGAGCTGTAAGCATTCCATTTTCTGAATTTGATAAAAAGACAGATCTTCTGCCAAAAGATAAAAATGCTCTTTTGATTTATTATTGTCAGGGAGTTAAATGCAAACTCAGTCATAAATCAGCCAAAAAAGCTGAAAAACTGGGTTATAAAAATATAAAAGTCTATGCCAAGGGATATCCAGAATGGGTCACTCTTAAAGGCAATTACGGCTCTTTCGCTGTTGAACATGTGGCAAAACTGATTGCTGAAAACAAAACTGTGATCGTGGATGCAAGACCCTTGAAAACCAAATTTGTTAAAGGACATATCCCCACGGCCATGAGTATCCCCTTTTCTCAATTTGATGCTTTCAAGGGAAAACTGCCAAGGGATCTTAACACTCTGATTGTTTTCTATTGCGGTGGTCTCAAATGCAGATTAAGCCATAAGTCAGCTGCAAAAGCCCTTGAAATGGGATACACTAATGTCAAGGTGTTTGATAAAGGATACCCTGAATGGAAAAAAGTATATGGTGCTTCCAAAGAGATAATGCAGGCCAAAGCCGGGGAGGTTGAAGGATCTATTGATCTTGAACGGTTCAAGTCCATTCTCGCCAATAATCCTGAGTCTATCATGATCATTGATGTCAGAGATGCAGATGAGTTTGCAAAAGGGACGTTTAAAACCGCTGTCAATATCTCCGTGGAAGACCTTGAACCCAAAATCAAGGATCTTCCCGATGATAAGCCCATCGTTTTTGTATGTTCCACCGGTGCAAGGAGCGGAGAGGCTTTTTACATGGCAAAGGATGTAAGAGAATCTTTAAAAGACGTCTATTATGTGGAAGCTGAAATTGATTTTAAAGGTGATGGAAAATTTGAGATTCAAAAACCCAAATAAAGAAAATATTCTTGACATTTATTCATATTTCTATAAACATGCATCAGATTCGCCCACACCTGCTAAGTGTAAATAAAAGTTCTAAAAACAGATAAAAATTAAAAAGGCGGCTATTTTTTAACCCGCCCTTTTAATTAAGAATATTTAACAACCTCATGGAGATGTCTATGAAAAAACGGTATTTTATATTGCCCGGCCTGATTATGCTCTCAATAACAGTGCTGGTTTTATCCTTTCAGGCTGTCTATGCATCAACTCCCCCTGACGTAGAAGAAGCATTGGGCCGCACACTTGCCAAACAGGCTGTGAAAAACAGTAAACGGTGGACTACAGTTGACCATGCAAAGATTGATGCATTAAACCAGGATTTCACATCTGGAGAAGAAATCACTCAAGCCTGCTTGTCCTGTCATTCTGAAGCAGCTACCCAGTTCCATAAATCTATTCACTGGACCTGGCTCGCCTCTGGGGACAAAAGCGATATGCGATATGGCAAGGCAGGTTATTCAGTGAATAATTTTTGTATTTCAGGAAATGCCATGGAAGACAAAAGCTGTCTGGCATGTCATCCTGCCTGGAATAAAAAAGGGGTTCAAGGTGAGGTAAACTGCCTTCAGTGCCACAATTCATCGGGATTTAATTTTAACGAAGCCCTTGGAGACATTGAGGCCTTTTCTAAAGATGGTGACCCTGACACCAAAGAGATGATGAAAGACCTCCAGAATGAAGTCAAAGAAGCAGTCACCAAGGTGACCTTTCCCACAAGAAAAAACTGTGGCGACTGCCATTTTACCGGCGGAGGCGGCGATGGTGTCAAACATGGCGATCTTGACACCTCTTTAACAAAACCAAACCGGCTGCTGGATGTTCATATGGGAACGGACGGCAAAGATTTTTCCTGTACCCGGTGTCATACAACTGTGGATCACAATATTGCCGGCAGAATCTACACAAATCCAGCTGTTGCAACACGGAAAAGCCTGCTTGAAGATGATCTGGCACCAAAAATCACCTGTGAGTCATGCCATAGCAGCGAGCCCCACAAAAATGATTCAAAAATGAACGACCATACAGATGTGGTTTCCTGCCAGGCTTGTCACATTCCAACATTCGCAAGAGTAAATCCCACAAAGATGTGGTGGGACTGGTCTAAATCTGGCAAGATGAAAGATGGCAAACCCTATGTTGAAGAAGGTCCCTTTGGAAAACCAATTTACAAATCCATCAAAGGGGAATTTAAATGGGCAAAAAATGTAGTGCCGGAATATTTCTGGTCCAATGGATCCCAGACCAGTACTACGGCAGATGATGTCATTGATCCTGGGCAAATTGTAAAAGTCAGCCATCCCGTTGGCGACAGAACTGATCCGGAATCCCGCATTTTTCCATTTAAACTTCATAGAGGAAAACAACCCTATGATAAAGTTCACAAAAAACTTTTAGCACCTTTGCTTTCAGGGGAAAAGGGCTACTGGGAAACCTTTGACATGAATGCTGCCATCGAATACGGCAATAAGGCCATTGGTATACCCTATTCCGGAGAATTCGATTATGTAGAAACAACTTATGCATTTCCCATCACCCACATGGTTGCACCCAAGGAAAATGCATTGAACTGCACCCAATGCCATATCAGGGAAAACTCAAGGCTTGCCAATATCACGGGGCTTTATATGCCTGGACGAGACAAATCAAACCTGTTTGATACCATTGGATGGCTCTCGGTTCTTGGTGCCCTGGCAGGAGTATTGCTTCATGGTCTAGGACGATTTTTTACGCGGAACGGCAAGGAGGAATAAATGAAAGATAAAAGAATTATCAAAATTTATCTTTACACAAGATATGAACGTCTCTGGCACTGGCTCCAGGCATTTATGGTTATCAGCCTCATCGTTACCGGCCTTGAAATTCATGGGACCTATAAATTGTTTGGCTTTCAAACGGCTGTCAATATCCATAATTTTATTGGCCTGTCCTGGTTAGTTCTATTTGCTTTTTTTGTATTCTGGCTATTTACAACGGGGGAATGGAAGCAATATATACCCACAACCAAAAAACTGTTTTCAGTAATCCTCTACTATTCCTGGGGAATTTTTCAGGGCAAGCCCCATCCCGTGCAAAAATCCAAAGGTGTAAAGCACAATCCCTTGCAACGGCTGGCATATCTTGGTATTTCAGCCATGCTGCTGCCCGTGCAGATGGCAACAGGGCTGTTATACTACCTGTATAACGATATACCGCAGATTCTGCCCCTATCGGTATTGGCTATTATACACACCCTGGTTGCACTTTTCCTTTTAAATTTTCTGGTTGTCCACCTTTATATGACCACCACGGGTCATTCCCTTTTCAGCCATATTTCAGGAATGATTACAGGTTGGGAAGAAATTTACGAAACAACCCAAATTGAAGACTGGGAAACCCAGGCAACAAAAAAGAAATAAATGCTCGATAATAAATTGTGAGTTGTGAGAGAAGCTAAGCTGATGGTTTTTCCTCACTGCTCACAACTCATATCTCAGTACTTTCATATAAAAATCACAAAACTTGACCCTTCCAATTGTATCTCCCTCCCACCATTATGTCTCAATATTATGATACAATAATGTTTCAGACATTTGTCTCTGTGCAACAGATATAGCAAAATGTATCCACATCAACTTATATAAATTCATGTGCAAATAAATTTTGCATATATTTCACTGGATATTTGCCATAAGAAATTTTGCATAACCCGTTCCAGGGTGATCGCCTTACGTCCGCTGGATGGACATTGCTACAAGCTCTATGATTACTTTCGCTGACCGCCATGAACTCGCTCATTCTTCGCTCAAACACCATGGCGGTTTAACCGCTATAGTAATCAAGAGCTTGTAAGCCATGATCCATAATGCTCCCGTAAG
>CAYWGN010000074.1:11320-19402 GCA_964457495.1 uncultured Desulfobacula sp. | reverse complement strand
GGAAGCCTTCAGAATGCAACCATAAATCTTTTTAACAAATCCGGGTGGAAAATCAATGTGGAAGGAAGAAGTTATTTTCCTGATATAAATGATGAATCCATTGAATGCGCCCTGTGCCGTGCCCAGGAAATGTCCATCAATGTTGAAAGCGGGGTTATCGACGCCGGATTGACCGGCCTGGACTGGATTGCCGAGCATGGATCCGATGTCCATGTGGTGGCTGATTTGATCTATTCCAAGGTCAGTGCCCGCCCTGCAAGATGGGTGATTGCCGTTGCCAATGATTCTCCCATAAAAACCATTGAGGACCTGGCAGGGAAAACTATCTCCACAGAGCTTTTAAAGTTTACAAAACGGTTTTTTAAAGACCGGAATATTGATGTAAACGTGAAATTTTCCTGGGGTGCCACAGAAGCCAAAATTGTCTCAGGGCTTGCAGATGCCATTGTGGAGATCACGGAAACCGAAAGCACCATAAAGGCTCATAATTTAAGGGTGATCCATGAAGTCATGGAAACCAATACCCAGTTGATTGCAAATAAGACAGCCTGGGAAAATCCTGTGAAAAGAGAAAAAATTGAACAGATAGCCCTTTTGTTGAAGGCAGCTTTGCTAGCGGGTAAGCTGGTGGGAATAAAAATGAATGTGCCTGAAAATAAAATTGCAAAGGTTGTGTCTCTTTTACCAAGCCTTAATGCACCCACCATAGCGTCCTTATATCAATCCGACTGGTATTCCGTGGAAACCATTATTGATACGGGGCTGGTCAGGGATTTGATTCCAAAACTCTTAAAAGCCGGGGCAGAAGGGATTATCGAATATCCTTTAAACAAGGTGCTTTAAATGAAACCTGCCAATAGATGTGAACAGATAACGCCTTTCATTGTCATGGAGATCATGGAAAAGATCCATAAAATGGAAGCCTCTGGTATTGATGTCATCCACATGGAGATCGGCGAGCCTGATTTTAATGTGCCAGAGTGCGTCAATAAGGTCAGTATCAAAGCTTTTGCGGAAAATAAGACACACTATACCCACAGCCTTGGCGATATCCGCCTCAGGGAGGCCATCAGTGAGTATCATAAAACAACCTATAACACCTTTATTGATCCGGGTCAGGTCCTGGTGACCTCGGGCACTTCTCCTGCCATGCTGTTGTTGTTTTCCGTCCTTGTAAACCCCGGAGATGAAATCATTATTTCCGATCCCCATTATGCCTGTTATGCAAATTTTATCAATTATGTTCAGGGGGTTCCGGTGACAGTGCCGGTGTTTGAAGAGGAAGGGTTTGTTTATACTCCTGAGGCAATAAAAGAGAAAATCACATCTAAAACCCGTGGGATATTCATCAATTCCCCCTCCAATCCTACGGGAAACGTCATTCCCAAAGAAAGAATGCAGCAGATTGTGGATATTGCAGAGGCCAACAATCTTTATGTTATTTCAGATGAAATTTATCATGGACTTGTGTATGAAGGTAAAGATCATTCAATCTATGAATTTACAGATAAGGCTTTTGTATTGAATGGGTTTTCAAAACTTTTTGCCATGACCGGCCTTCGTCTTGGATATTTGATAGCACCGCCTGAATTTATCAGGGCGTTACAGATCCTTCAACAGAATTTTTTCATATGTGCCAATTCTGTTGCCCAGCTTGCCGGTGCTGCCGCCTTAAAGGGCGCCCATAAAGAAACCCGGATTATGAGAGAGATTTACAATAAACGTCGCATCTATGTCCTTGACAGATTAAAGCAGATGGGCCTTGGGATTACGATTGAGCCAACAGGCGCATTTTATGTATTTGCCAATGTAAAACATATTTCAATGGATTCATATGCCCTTGCCTTTGATATTCTGGAAAAAGCCCATGTCGGGGTTACTCCTGGCATTGATTTTGGGGAAAACGGCGAAGGGTATTTGCGGTTTTCCTATGCAAACTCAATGGAGAATCTTAAAATTGGCCTTGATCGAATGGAAGGATATTTAAAAGAGCTATAATGATAATTAAAACCGTAGACTTTATTAAAAGCGCTGTTAAACCATCCCAGTACCCTGAATATGATTTCCCGGAAATCGCATTTGCAGGCCGTTCCAATGTGGGAAAATCCTCTTTGATCAATACATTGATCCAGAGAAAAGATATGGTGAAAACAAGCTCAAAACCGGGATGTACCCAGTTGATCAATTTTTTTATGGTCAATGAAAATCTTTCTTTTGTGGATCTTCCAGGGTATGGCTATGCCAAAGTGTCAAAAAAAATCAGGTCTCAATGGCAGCCAATGGTTAATCTGTATCTTTCCCAGCGCAAAAGTCTTTTGGGGTTGATTTTATTGATAGATACTCGAAGAGATCCGGAAAAAGAAGAATTTGATATGATGGAATGGCTGGAAGCCCATAAAATACCCTATCTGGTGGTTTTAACGAAATCTGATAAATTGTCAAAAACAGAGCAGCAGAAAAGGCTTTTATCCATTTGTTCCCAAATGAACCGGGAAAAAAACAATGTTATTCTTTTTTCAACAAGGACAAAAATGGGAAGAGATACTATTTTAGGGGAAATTGAGAATTTAATGGGTGTGTATAATGAATGAGAAAAATGAAAATAACTTCCGATCCGGATTTGTTGGAATCATCGGTGCTCCCAACGCAGGAAAATCTACATTGCTCAACCAGGTGCTGGGTCAGAAAATTTCCATTACCTCCAAAAAACCACAGACGACCCGGGATAGAATTCTGGGTATTGTTAACACTCCAAAATCCCAGATCATTTTCATTGATACGCCGGGGATTCATAAGAGTACAACCCTGTTAAACAAAAGAATTGTTGCTCAGGCCATGCTGGCCATGGAAGATGTAGATGTGGTTCTGTTTATGGTAGACGCTTCATCCAGAAATTATTCGGCAGAGAAACTGATCATATCGCAATTTAAAAAAACGTCTAAGATAATTGTTCTTGCGTTGAATAAAATTGATCTGGTTAAAAAGGCACAGATCTATACGCTTGTTGAGGAATTTCAACAATTGCATGACTTTAAAGCCATTATTCCTATTTCAGCTAAAAATAATATCCAGGTAAAAAACATACTTGAAGAAGTCGAAGGATCATTGGCAAAAGGCCCCAGGTTGTTCCCTGAAGAGACATTTACTGATGTGTCGGAAAAATTTATGGTGAAAGAGATTATCAGGGAAAAAGTATTTAGATTAACAGGGATGGAAATCCCTTATTCCAGTGCGGTGACTGTGGATTCCTTTGAAGTGGAAAAAAAGCTGATTGTCATCCATGCCAGTATTCATGTCATCAGGGATTCTCAAAAGGGTATCATCATTGGGAAAAAAGGGTCTATGTTGTCACAAATCGGAACAAAAGCAAGAAAAGACATTGAGCAAATGACCGGGCAAAAGGTGTTGCTAAAATTGTTTGTAAAAGTAACAAAGAACTGGGTCGACAATAAAAGGATTTTGGACGAATTCGGTTACTAAGCCATGGATCATTTTTTTACTCCTCCAGAGGAATCGCTCTTAAAAAAAGAACGGGATAAAGCAAGGAAACTGCGATCCAGTCAATGGTGGAAGCGGAAACGCTCTTTGGGAATTTGTCAGTATTGTAAAAATAATTTTTTACCAAAAGAACTTACCATGGACCATATCATTCCTTTAGCCCGTGGTGGGAAGTCGGAACGATTTAATGTTGTGCCTTGCTGCAAAGAATGTAATACAAAAAAAAATCAGCTCTTTCCCTGGGAATGGGAAGAATATATGGCTTTTATAAAACAATAAACAGCAGAGAAGAATTTTTCTTGTCCGCTGTTTATCGTTTTAAATTAAAATTGGTTTATCTTTTGTTGCAGAGCCTGTGAATGGTCTGTGCGTGCCATTCTCCCCGCCCGGAGAATGTGGGTTGACCTAATTCCACCAAACGGCTTGCAACCATGTCAAATGTGTCACCTTTGGCTCTCATGCTGTGGATAATATCCATGACAGCCTCTCGACTGAGAAGTTTGTTGTCAGTTGAAACCTTTTCTTCAGCCTTTTTTGCCACTATTTTCTTTCTTTTTCGAAGGACAGGTTTTTTAGGATCAATAGTCTCAACACGTGATTTAACCTTTTTGACAATTGTTTTAACGGGTTCGATATTTTCAAGGGGTTCAGTGACGACAAGTTCTGACTTTTGGGAGATGACATTATGGTGTTCAAAAGTTTTTTCTGGTGCATTGTCTTTCCTGGGCTCTGTTTCTTTTGCTGGAGCGATGTTCAGGTGATCGACAATCCTTTCAATGGCAATGGCCTGCCGTTCTATCATATCTGCTGTTCTTTCCTGGATACTGATCAGGTAATCCTGATTTTTTGCCAGGGTTTCGATATAGATGCTTAGGTTCTCAATGGCTTCTGCCAGCAGGGATGTTGCTGAGATCTCATCTGTGGGAGTCTGGTTTCCAGATTGATTCTGTGCAGGGGGGCGTTTCATGCCCTGGTTTCTGTTATTCTGATATCCACCATAGGAATGAAACCGGGGGTTGCTGGTATAATGATAAGAATTATCTGTATTTTTGCGCGTTTTGGGTGTGCGCGGTTTCTCAGCCTGGCCATTACGAAGGCTTTGTAAAAAATCGTTCATTTAGTTCATATCCTCCTTGGGATAATTTAATAATAATACTTGGGCTATTTAATAATGACAAAAATGATTTTATTAAACTTGACAAGCGCTTGCATTTTTCAATTCAGTGATTTTTAAAGAAAGTCTCGAAACATCCTTTAATCGTCAATATAATATTTCGATTCTCTACTTATCCTTTTTTTGGGGATACTTGTCAAGCTTTTTTACGAACTTTTTTACGATTTGGCAAATGGCGACACAAATGCGCCTTTTCGCTGTTTTTATTCGTTTGAAACTGAATGTCCTTTATGATAAAATTTATTATTTGATAATTTTTATGAATAATAAGGACAAAATCAGCATGTTTGAAAATAAAATCTATAAGACCAATTATAAAATTGAAGATCCAAGTATTGTAAAGACAGATTTTTTAATGGCCATACCATATGCCTATAAATCCAAACGAAGTATTGATATCACCATCAGGCAACCGGAATATACGTCGGTATGCCCTATGACAGGCCTGCCGGATAATGGTTGTATCACGATACAGTACAGACCGGATGAAACCATTGTTGAACTCAAGTCATTAAAATATTATCTATTACAGTTTCGAAATGTTGGTATGTTTTATGAGCACGTGGTCAACAGGATTCTGGATGATCTGGTTCAGGTTTTAAAACCCTTGAGAATGGAGGTCACCGGCGAATTCACCCCGAGGGGTGGGGTCAGTTCAATTGCAACAGCTGTTTATGAAAAAGAATAAAAAGTTTATGCTATACTGGTTTCAAATTCGTTGATGAGGTCCAGGATATGATTTTTTGAATGGGTGCCGGATAGTTTAGCCCTGAAGGCAGAACATCCGGGCAAGCCTTTTACAAACCATGAAAGCCTGCTCCGAAGCATTTGACAGGCAGGCTTTTCACCAAAATAAGCCACATACATCTGGGTCAACTTTTCCATTGTTCTGAATAGTTTGTAATTTGAAGGGGTCTGATAAGAACCGGTTTCAAGGAAATCATCGATCTGGGAAAGGATAAAGGGATTTTTCATTGCAGCACGGCCCACCATGACGGCATCACATCTGGTAAGCTCTATCATCTTTTGGGCATCTTCAACACTGTTAATGTCTCCATTGCCAATAACAGGGATTGCCAATTGCTGTTTTAAATCTTTAATGAGATGCCAGTTCGCCTTGCCTTTAAATCCCTGGGTTGCAGTTCTGGGGTGCATGGTGATGGCATTGATCCCGGCATTTTGTGCGATACGCGCAATTTCAAAGGCCTGTTGACCGGAAGGGTCCCAGCCAGAGCGTAATTTTATGGTCAAAGGCAGATCAGTTGCCTTTCGGACGGCAGTTAAAATTATGTCACTGAGTTTAGGTTCTCTCATCAATGCAATTCCAGCACCCTGTTTCACAATTTTTTTTACACTACAGCCAAAATTAATATCGATAATACTGGCTACGTTCAGGTTCTGTATAACTTTCGCACCTTTTGCCATGGAATCGGGATCAGATCCGAACAATTGAACCGACAGGGGCTGCTCTTCTATTTTTGAAGACAAAAGAGTGAGGGTTTTTTCAGAATTATAAAAAATGCCCTTTGCACTGACCATTTCAGAACATACAACAGCACAGCCGCATTCTTTTACAAGAATGCGAAAGGGCAGGTTGGTTATTCCTGCAAGGGGAGCTAGAAATGTTTTTCCATGAATGTTTAAATTTTTAATTTTCATTGAGGCCCGGATTTTTTTTAATGATGTTATCAATTTGAGGGTTTGCATAGCAAAAAAGACAATTATGAAAACAGGGGTGGTCAGCATATGATCCTATATCAATGGATTTGGTGCACTTACATCCCTGTTTTGAGCGTTGGCCGTAATCTCTTTTAATTTCAGGGTTCCGGCCAAAGAGTGTTTTTAACAATTTGCCGTCAATACATGAATTCTCCAATACCGTGGTGTCAGCATCAAGACTTGAGAATATTTTTTTTTCGCAACACAGATGAAGGGTTATGCCTGTTGAAGCCAAATATTTTTCCATTTTATGAATGACTTGTTTTTTTTTATCCATGGGCGGATCATTAAAAAGAACAGCCTGATGGTTTTTTCCATATAAAAAATTCAGCCTTTTTTGGATTTTGCTGTAATTATCAAAAAAACTGGTAACACATTTTTTAATTCCAAGTTTTGAGGCTTCTTGCGCAATTAGGGGAAAATCAGAAAGATTATTTTTTATCGGGCCAAAGAGCCCTGTTTTATAAAAACAAATAGGGTCAAACCGCCAGGATATTTTTTGGGGCCCAAACAGGCAGACCAGTTTATTTAATTGTTCAATCCTTTTTCTTAGGGGGGGAAGATTGGGTTCAAGCAAAGCGGATTCAGAATTTATTGTAAAATTGAAATATAGATTGAATCCAAGTTGCAACAGTTTTTCACCAGCCTTTGCCTTGATAAAGGCATCATAGTTTTTTGACCAGAATACGATGGAGTGAATCGAGTCCCTGGATATATCAATTTTTTTGATGGTTTTTGTGAAGGGATTTTTCACGTTGAAAAAACCGAGATTGATATGGTCCATGAACCAGTCCATGTAAAAGGCCGGGATATCCGTTCTTCTGGAGGCCGATAAGATTCTATCCAGATTCTGGTTCATTTTTCTTTTTTAAGTCGGAAAAGGAAATGATTTTGCCCGGGGGGTTTTTTTTAGACCCCATACCTTTTGCAGCCTTTTTATCACGGGGGCGTTCAGATTTTTTTAATGGCAGGCCCTCCCTGGGGCTTTTTACTTTTTCCAGTTTCATTTTCTGACCGTTCATATGAAATTCACTGCCATTTATATAATCACCTTTTAAAATCCAGGTAACCATCTGCAAAGGGATCTGGAGCATTAATAATTTGATGTGGTACCAGTCTTTTTTAGCATCTGGAAGTATGCTTTCAACCCTTGCAAAAGATACGGGCGCATCTTCAAGATAGATTAAGACAATGTCATTAACAGCAGCCATAGACTCCTCAGTTGGTTTGATTTTTCTTGTCAATAGTTTTCATATAACATAATCTCTTCATAACGAAAAGAATGGACTAAAATTATGCCTCCTTTATATGAAAATAAATGGAAAATTTTTTCCCTTGTAGCAACCTCAATTTTTAATTATTCCCATCGGGATTGCTTCCGTCTTAGGCGGTATGTTTATTTTAAAAAGCGTTCAACAAGCCTGGAAAAAAGAAGAACCCATGGATAAAACCGGCAGTGTTTTATTGATCATTATTTTATCCAGCCTTATTGTTTTTATGATGCCGTTTTACCGGACATATCCATGTGGTTTTTCAGCATCAAAAACAGGTTTGATTTTTACCACTTCTTTTTCAACGCTTACAAATGGCTCAACCCTTGAAAATTATTTGCCGGTAATGGAGCCTTTTTTTATGATCAGTTTTAAACAAACAATGTTAATGGGTGCTGTTCTTTCAGGTTTTGGAATAGG
>CAYWGN010000074.1:0-11220 GCA_964457495.1 uncultured Desulfobacula sp. | reverse complement strand
TCAGTTTTAAACAAACAATGTTAATGGGTGCTGTTCTTTCAGGTTTTGGAATAGGGGTGACCTTTGCAAGAGGCAAAGAACAAGGCAAAGAAAAAAGCAAAGAAAAAAGCAAAGAAAAAAGCAAAGAAAAAAGATAAAGAAAAAAGCAAAGAAAAAAGATAAAGAAAAAAGATAAAGACAAAAGATAAAGACAAAAGATAAAGACAAAAGATAAAGAATGATTCCCCAAAAAAAGGAGGGCGGTATGATGCAACAGTCTTTTAAAAACTTATCTATTTTGGATCAGCCTCTTGTGTTGAGGCATCTTTTCCATCCGCGGCTTGAAGACAGCTTAAGGCAGACAAGAAATAACCGGGATGATATAATGATCCCGGTCGATGGGGGCGTTCAGGTGGGTGCGTCGTTTCATTTTGTTAAGAATGATGCACCTGTGGTTCTTTTTTTCCATGGCAATGGAGAAATTGTATCAGATTATGATGATATAGGATGCCTGTTTAATGATAAAGGGTTAAATTTTTTTGTAGTGGATTACAGAGGATATGGGAGATCCACTGGCACGGCATCTGTCACATCAATGATGAAGGATTGCCTTAGTATCTTTAATTTTGTCCAGGCATATATGTCAAATATGAAATTGACGGGCTCTTTGTGTGTCATGGGAAGATCTTTGGGTAGTGCCTCTGCAATTGAACTTTGCAGCACCCGGGCAAATGATTTTAAATGTCTGATTATTGAAAGCGGGTTTGCCTGGGTTGTTCCCTTGCTGAAAAAGCTGGGTATTAATACTGAAGCCATTGGTTTTATGGAAGAACATGGTTTTGAAAATATCGATAAAATTAAGACATTTTCAAAACCTTTTCTTTTGATTCATGCTCAGTTTGATCACATTATCCCTTTTTCAGATGGTCAGGCACTTTTTGATGCATGTGGTTCAAGCGATAAAACGCTTTTAGAGATCAAAGGGGCAAATCATAATGATATTTTTCTAAAAGGAATGGATACATACCTTGCGCATATTAAAAAGATTTGTCTTTAATTGACCCTATTTTCCACCAAAAGGAACGACAAAAACCGGAACACTGGATCGTTTTAAAACCTTTCTGACCACATTATTTCCCATGGCTTCTGCCAGCAGTCCCTGCTGTTTGCACCCCATAACGATCAAGTTGCAGTCTTCTTCTATAGCCGTGGATGTTATTTCATCAGCAATGGAGCGGCCTTCAGCCACCAGAATTTTTGAAATCAGGGAATTATTTTCAGACGGCTCTTTGTTTTGACCGGTTTCTTCAAAAAAACCGGCAATGGCTTGACGGATTTTCAGGGCATCAACATTTTTTCCTATCAGGATGTCTCTTGCCTGGCTTATATGCTCTGATTTTAAATTTTTATATAATTGTTCACCAAAGGCCATTTGAATTCTCTTTTCATGGCGGGGGCTTTCTTCCATTACATGGATGACGATGATATTGGCACTCTGGCAGATGGCCAGAAACGCAGCATGCTCAAAAACCTGTCTCATATTAGCAGAAAGATCAGATGCAAAAAGAATATTTTTTGTTGGTTCAACCATTTTTATTCCTCCAAAGTTATATTTGTGAAAAGGTTAATTTTAAACGTTAGTTACATTCGTTAATTAAAAAATCAATAGATGTAAATTGGGTTCATATATTAAATTAAAATGATAAATATGCAAGTGTTGATCCCCGGTTTCCTATAAAAAAAAGGAAAATAACAAGATGATAAGATTAATTGGCGGGGTAATCGACCCTTTCTTTTAAGTCTTTGCCGCATTTAAAAAATGGAAGTTTTTTAGAAGCAACATGAACAAGTTCTCCGGTTTTTGGATTTCTGCCGGTATAGGAGTGATATCTTTTTAAGTGAAAGGCCCATAACCCTCTAATTTCGACCCGGTCTCCCTTTGCCAGAGCTTTTGCAATTTCTGAAAAAAATAAATCGATAAGGCCTATTGCTTCCTTTTGCGTCAGAGAGGATCTGTTTTTAAGAGTTTCAATCAATTTAAGCCTGTTCATTTATTCTCCCCATATTATTAACTTGAATTAAAAATTTTCAAAGACTCGATATGTATAATAAAAAAAGCAATGGTTTTTCAATAGGTAAAAACCCCTATTTTTTATTAAATTCAGGTTCAGTTTTAAAAAAAGCTTCAACCCTGTCCTGATATTGGGTGATTGAATCCGCTTTTAATATTTTTTTAAGTTGTTTCTTGCTATCCTTGAACGAAGGTCCAAGGTATCTCCAGAACCCTTTCATTCGTCCGGTTAAATGCGCCGGTCCTGAGAATATGTTTTGATAGCCGTCAAAAAGAGCATCATGAAAATCTTTTAACCGGTTTATTTGATTTTTATTTGGGAGAATCCCTTTTATGTCCTCTGCAAGGAATGGATTGGAAAGAAGTCCCCGACCAATCATGAATCGCCTGATATCCGGGAATTTTTTTTGGACGGTATGAAAGGTATTTAAACTCGTTATATCACCGTTATAAGTGATTGTGTGCCGGCTGTATAAAAGGACTTTCTCAAAGGCTTCATGATCCGATGTTCCCTCATACATCTGTATTCCGGTTCTGGAGTGAAGAATAATTTCATCCAGAGGATATTTATCTAAGACAGGCAGGACCTTGAAAATTTCATCTTTTGATTTTCTGCCCAATCTTAATTTTATAGAAAGCGTATTTGAAATTTTGGGTATCACCGTATCCAGAAAGTCATCAATTTCATCCGGATACATTAAAAGACCTGACCCTCTTTTTTTTTTTGCGATTTTTGAATGGGGGCACCCCAGATTCCAGTTTATTTTTTGATGACCCATTTCATAAAGGTGATCCGCAAGGAAAATAAAATCTTTTGCAACATTTCCAAGAATTTGAGGGACGACAAACAATTTTTTATTGTTTTCAGGATTCACATCTTTTATTCTGGAGGGTTTTAACCGCTGCTGCCCCATGGTTGAAATAAACGGCGCCACAGACTCATCCACGCCTGCAAAATGTTCTGAGAAGACATTTCGATATGTCACATCGGTAAAACCCTGAAGAGGGGCAAGTATGATAGTGATACCGGCTTTTGTCATATATGGAGGCTTATTTTGAGTTATTTGTTAAATTAATACAACATCAGAAAAAAACTTTGACAAACATTATGATGATACCTTATACAATCATGTATTTTGGTCTTAGCTTATATATAACATTAAAACAGATTGCAAGGAGTGTTTTCAAGGTATGAAAGAGTTTTTCAAAGAAGTTGCCCGGATAAACATGATGGAAGAAACCTCGGAGAAAGAAGGTTGTGCAAAAAAATTGTTTGCCCGCTTAAATGCCATGGAACTGCCTGAATATTTTAATTGGGCTTCAGAAATATTTGAAGACCTTCATGTAAGACAGAATCCAGATAAAAAAGCGTTAATCTGGACAGATATAGATACGCTTGAGACTCAAACGTATTCTTATGGAACCTTATTAAAAAAAGCAAATCAGCTGATAAACTTTTTTAATAAATCAGGCCTTGAAAAAGGGGATAATCTTTATATGATGAATCCTGTTTTACCTGAAAGCTGGTTTGCCAGCCTTGCCTGCATTAAAGCAGGAATGGTCTGCGTCCCAACAGCAATTACAATGACTCAAAGAGAATTGGAATTCAGGTTTGAAACTTATTGTCCCAAGGTTATCATGGCAGATGAGGATTCCGCATGTCTGATTGATAAAGCGCTAAAAGAAACCAATATTGAGCCCAAACTCAAACTGGTATTAGGACAAAAGACAGGCTGGATATCTTTTGATGTTATTGAAAATGAACCCACTGATGCTAAGGCTGCAAAAACAAGATCCGAAGATATGCTTTTCTGCTTTTTTACCTCGGGAACAACCGGTCTTCCCAAAAGAGTCGGACACACAGCCGTATCGTACCCTGTGGGACATTTATCAACTGCAGTGATGATTGGCATAAAACCGGATGATGTTCATCATAACCTGAGTGCCGCAGGATGGTCAAAATGGACATGGTCCAGTTTTTTTGCACCCTTTAATGTCGGGGCCACAACAACAGGGTTTAAGTTTTCACTTCTGGACGGAGAACAATATCTTGATGCTATTGCAAGGCATGGAGTGACCATTTTTTGTGCATCTCCGACTGCCTGGAGAATGTTTGTGAATATGAATCTTGACTCTTTTAACCTGTCTTGTTTAACCCAGTCCATCAGTGCCGGGGAACCTTTGAATCCCGATGTGATTGAAAAATGGAAAAGGCATACCAAAGTAGAGATAAGGGACTATTACGGCCAGACTGAGTCCACAGCCATGATTGGAAATCCTCCCTGGATGAAAGGGAAAATAAGGCCCGGGTCTTTTGGATATCCTTCTTTTATGTATGATGTGGCATTGGCCGATAATGAAGGCAATGAGATCACTGAACCAGGTCAGGCAGGCCATATTGTAGTAAAACTGGATCAATGGCGGCCCATTGGCCTTTTTTCAGAGTATATTGACAGTCCCGAAAAAATGAGTTCAGTATTTGTTGATAATTATTATTATACCGGAGACCGGGCATACTTTGATGAGGACGGGTATTGGTGGTTTGTGGGAAGAGCAGATGATGTTATTAAGTCTTCGGATTACAGGATCGGTCCCTTTGAAGTTGAAAGCGCCCTTGTGGAATATCCTGCCGTGGCAGAAGCGGCAGTCGTCGGTTCTCCAGACCCGAACCGATACCAGCTTGTAAAAGCCTATGTTATTTTAAATCCAAGTTATCTGGCTTGCCGGGAACTTGCGCTGGAACTTTTTAAACATACCATCACCATTTTACCTAAATTTAAGATTCCAAGAATCATAGAATTTGTTTCTGAAGTCCCAAAAACCATGAGCGGTAAAATCAGGCGCATTGAATTAAGACAAATTGAAATTTCCAAACAGGAAAATTCAATTGATGAAGGAATTAAAGAATATTTTTATTGGGATTTTCCAGAACTGAATTCAAAAAAGAAATAGAAATATACAATACCAGGATAGTGCTTTAACTATTTGTCTTCAGGTGCTTGAAAAGGCATTTCAACCTCCACTTCACCGCTACCGCTTCTTAAGAATTTTGCAGATGGATATCTTTTTTGGAAGACCTTGAGCATTTTTCTGTTTTCAGCAAGAACCATTGCAACAAATTGTTTATAATTATTTTCCTTTGCAATTGTTTCAAGGATTTTAAGGAGGTATGATCCAATTCCCATTCCATGAAGTTTTTCCTTAACAAGAAATGCCACTTCAGCAGAATCAGTATCTGCTTCAGCATAGGAGCCGATGGCAACAATCTGTTTTCGTTTGCCCAACTGCATCAGTCCGATGATTGTCATGTTTCTTCGATAATCAACCTGGGCCCATTGTTTTTGAAGCATATCCCTTGAGAAAACTTTTCGTTTGTTAAAAAATCTATAGTAAATAGAGTCTTCCTGCAAAGAATAATAAAAATGCCTGGATTCAAACTCATCAGACGGTAAAAGCGGCCTGAAATCAATATTTTTTCCATTTATAAGTTTTTTTGAATAAAGGTATCGATCCAAAAACAGAAGATCCTGTGTTGTTGGCGGAAGCTGATCCGGGAATATATAATGTCTTTTCTTGGCTTCTTCTATCAGATTTTTTCTAAATTTGGGGTGAGTAATGCGGGCAAGTTCCATTACCCTCTGATAGATGCTTTTTCCTCGCATTTCAGCAATGCCATACTCGGTCACAATGATGTCAATATCTCCTCTTGTGGTTGCAACACCGGCGCCTTCACTTAAATGGGGGACAATTCTTGAAACTTTTCCATTTTGAGCAGTGGAAGGAATAATAATGATGGAAAAACCACCCTTTGACATGGTTGATCCCCTTATAAAATCAACCTGGTCACCCATGCCGCTATAAAAAAGATATCCTTTTGAATCTGTACATACCTGGCCTGTCAGATCCACCTCAAGAGCAGAACTGATGGAAATAAAATTATCATTTTTAGCAATGACATTGGGATCATTGACAAATTCCGAAGATTTAAAATAAAATTCAGGATTGTTGTCAACATAATCATATAATTTTTTAGAACCCATACACAATGATGCAACCACTCTGTTCGGGAGGTATGATTTTTTTTTGTTGGTGATGACTTTCTTTTTAAACAAAGGTAACAGCCCGTCTGTTATAACCTGTGTGTGGATACCTAAGTCTTTTTTGTCGGAAAGATAGGGAACAATGGCATCGGGCAGATGACCAAATCCAATTTGCAGCGTTGCTCCATCATCCACAAGCATGTTGACATAATGACCGATTCTCTCAATGACTTTTTGATTTTTCACTTCAGGGAGAGATTCAAGTATGGGTTCATTATGCTCTACAAAATAATCAATTTCATCAATGTGTATATTGCTGTCCCCCCATGTCCTTGGCATCTCCTGGTTGATCTGGGCAATGACAATATCTGCATTTTTCATTCCGGAAAGGGTGATGTCAACGGAGATGCCTAAACTGCAATATCCGTGATCGTCCGGCGGGCTGACCTGTATCAGGGCAACATCAAGGCCGATTTCATGGTTTGCAAAAATTTTAGGGATCTGTGAAAGATAAACAGGAATATAATCGATTTTTCCTTCAAAAGCAGATTGTCGCATTAAAGGGGAAATGAAAAATAGTTTTATGGAGAATCGCGAAAGAAAATTTTCATCATTGACATAGTTGGAAAGGGTTGCTGAAAGCATTTGATAAATGACAATATCCTGAATGGATAGATCTTCTACCATGGCTTTTATCAATCTCTGGGGCTCACCACATCCTGTGCCGATAAACACCCTTGATCCATTTTTTATTTTTTTAACACTTTTTTGCGCTGTCAGCAGTTTTTCAGGGCAAACATCCCTAAGATTCATTTGATTTCTCCTGCCATGCCTTTGAAAAGGATTTAAATGCGCTAATTATTAAATAATTTTAAACAAAAGCACAAGGAAAAATACAAAGCTCTTTTTTTGAAAGCTTTTCACCGGTTTTAATGAGCTGGCCTGGGAAGGCCACCTTGATTTGGATAAAGGCAATCATTGACCCTTTAAACATGTTTGGATTGAGTTGATTTTAGTTGATAAAATAAAAGGTTTAAGATAAATATCAATCGATAATCATTCTATACAATAAAGAAGGTTGATACTGGCAAAGATGAGAACCGATCCAATTAAAATTTTAATGGTTGATGATGAAAATGTAATTCTTGAAGTCGCTGAAGAATATTTCCAGAAAAAGGGGTATGAAGTTTATACAGCTGGAAATGGAATCGAAGCGCTTGACATTTTGAGCAGGGAAAAAATCGAATGTGTATTTACTGACATTAATATGCCGGTGATGGATGGGCTGGACCTGGCTGAAAAAATCAGGCTGAAAGACAATACTCTCCCGGTAGTTGTCATGACAGGATATCCATCATTAGAAAATACCATACAGACATTAAAAAATGGTGTTATTGATTATTTGATAAAACCGGTTAACCTTGAACAAATGGAGCTGACACTTGTCCGAATTTTAAGGGAACGAGAGCTCTTTGTTGAGAACCTGATTTTAAAAGAAGAGGTTGAACGCCAGGAACGGTTAAAAAAAATGAACAATGAGTTGCTTGAAAGGGTCCAGGAAGTAAATACTTTGAACCGGGTGATGGAGGACTTTTCATCAGCTGATTCAAGTTATGGTATTTTTAATAAAGTTGTTGATTTGGGGGTTGAGGAATTAAAGGCAGATAAAGTTTTTTTTCATATATATTCTGATCAGGATAAATCCCTGGCGCTTGTTGCCAGTGCTGATTGTGGTATTGAAAATGAAACGGTTCATTCATTGTTTGGAAAAGATCTTTCAAAAGCTGCCAATAAGTTCATTCTTGATATCCTGAAAAAGGATCACAACCCCTGCCTGATTTCAGAGGCCTTGAAAAATAAGCATCTTGATGATGTGGTTCATTCATTAATGGTCGTACCGGTGAAAATAAGGGACAATATTTTTGGTATTGCCAGCGCCTTTTCGTTTAGCAAAGATAAGCACTTTAATGAAAAAGATATTTACTATATGAGCTTTATCTCACAGAAGGCTTCCTCTGCTATTGAAAATATTGCATTATATGAAAATATTTATGACAATCTTTTTTCAACGCTCTATGCATTTGTAACGGCACTTGAGGTAAGGGATCTTTATACTAGAAAACATTCGACAAGAGTTGCAAAATATGCTCATATGATTGCCGAGGAAATGGGCTGTACAGATGAAGAACTGGATATTATTCGTTTTGCAGGAAGCCTTCACGATATTGGCAAAATAGGCATCCGGGACGACATCCTTCTAAAGCCCGGCCAGCTGTCGGCTGAAGAATATAAAAAGATTAAAGAGCATCCTGTGATTGGTGCGGATATCATTAGTAAATTGGGACTGTGGGATCGGGAAATGGTGATTATCCGCCATCACCATGAACGGTTTGATGGTAAAGGTTATCCTGATGGATTAAAAGGGGATGAAATCCCTATACTTTCCAGGATTTTATGTGTTGCAGATTCATTTGATGCCATTGATTCTGACAGGGCATATAGAAAAAAAATGGGAAAAAATGAAGTTTTTGGCATCATAAATGAAAATTCAGGCACACAATTTGATCCTGAAGTCGTAAAAGCATTCTTAAAAGTAGCGCATCAAGAGTTACTGGATTGATTTTTAGAAATGCCTTTTATTTAAAAAAATAATACAATGTTTAAAAAACTATTGACATTTTTTTTAAAAACATATAGATAATCTAAGTTTTTTAATTGGTCTTGGGCCGTTAACTCAGTTGGCAGAGTATCTCCCTTTTAAGGAGAGAGTCGCTGGTTCGAGCCCAGCACGGCCCACCACCAAAAAAAGACATTGTGTCCCCATCGTCTAGCCTGGTCCAGGACACCGCCCTTTCACGGCGGCGACAGGGGTTCGAATCCCCTTGGGGACGCCACTTGTATCATCGTTAAGGCTCTGATGTATCCTTGGATACTCACGAGCCTTTGCCATTTTCTGGTCTTGGGATTTTCTTTTGGGTGTAATTCAATCTTATAGATAAAGTCCCGCACAAGGCTACGCATCTCTGTAATATTTTCATCAGCCATTATTTCATCAAAGCGGGTGAGTTGATTTTTTATGGCTTCGCTTGAAAATTCTTCAACCTTGATATCAAGGATTTCATTCATTTGAGAGAGGTCTTTTGTTTTAATATCAAGATCTTCTTTTTCTTTTTGCAGCGGTTCGATTGATCTTTCCACATGTTCAGATTTGATTTTGCCTCTGGAAAGGAGCCTGAGCAGGTTATCAATCTGTGTATCAATCTCAGCTATACGTTCAAGGTGATGTTCTTGTTCTGAAAAAGCTTCTTTTTTATAGCTTTCATATTCATCCTGGATTGTTTTGATAAAATATTCATAGAAATCTTTAGTGATTAGATTTTCTTTGAGGTAGAGGAGCATCTGCTTATCCAGGAAGTCAGCTTTGATGTTTCCATTCTGACAGGTGTTGTTTTTGCGAATTTTGTTTATACAGGCATAAAACCCGCTATTCCCAACCATTCGACCGCCACAGTCACCACACCATAAGATATCTGTTAAAAGGTATTTTTTAGGGCCAGGTTTGGTGTTATTGGTTCGATTCTTTTCAATCTGCATGGTAATCCTTTGCGCGGTGTTATCTGAGATGCATCGTTCATGGCTATTCTCATGTATAACCCATTCAGATTTATCCCGCCATTTAGTACCGCCTTTATATTTACCTTTATTGATCCTTTCATTGTGGCGGTTGTAGACAAGGTGTCCTTGGTAGACCATCACATTTTCTTCAATTGATTTACCAGCTGAGCTATACCAAGTTTTACCACCACTTGGGCTTGGAATTCCTCGCTCCATGAATTCATTCATAATGGATCTTCGGCTTTCACCTTTGGATCTACGTTCAAGAAATTCTTTAGAAAGTGAGAATGTATCTGGATTAGGTTCAAGCGTGGATTTGTGGATATTTTCTTTATTTCGATTAATTCCGACTACATGTTTTTTTAATTGATATCCAAAGGGTGCTCTCCCACCAGCTCGAAATCCGGACCTGATATTTTGCTTTTGGCCTCTTTTTGCGCCAGCTCTACTAAAATCTGAGTGCATCTGATCAAATGATTCAAGCATTCCTTCAATGACATTATCCAAGGCTTCAACGCCTGTTTTTGGGACTTTGAGGAATTCAACGGTTACGCCGTGGTTTTTGAAAAATGTCTTGAGCGCTTGGGCTTTGAATCTACTTCTTGAGACACGGGATGTATCATAGAACCAGATCTTTGACCATTTGCGTGAATTGGTTTTAACCTCAGAGAGGAGGTCTTGAAAGGAGGGGTCTTTTGTATATTCTGAGTGCCTGGTACCAGGGAATTCCAGGACTTTCATAATGTGTTCTCGTTGCCTGACGGCTTCTTCCCGGATCTCATGCACTTGGGATTTGCAGCTTACATCATGTCGGTCCTGGCTTGATCTTGCTATTATAATTGAATAAATCATACGGTGATTATTTACATATTGTTTTTAACTTGTCAATTTCTTTTCTGAGTTTCTCTTTATGGGTTGCCATGAAAATTTTTGCAAGATGCTTTGCGGCAAGCTTTTTAACCTGTTCTGGGTCTTCATAGTCAATGCCAGCGCCGCAAGGTTGATCATCCAAAGGAGGTTTTTCATCTTGTTTGATGATTTGAAACAGTTCCCTTTCTAACTCTTCATTGTTCATAAGACCTCTCAGAATGATCAATTAATCTTTTGAATTATTA
Organism: uncultured Desulfobacula sp.; assembly: GCA_964457495.1. Lineage (GTDB taxonomy): Bacteria > Desulfobacterota > Desulfobacteria > Desulfobacterales > Desulfobacteraceae > Desulfobacula. Next base: position 400 of record CAYWGN010000074.1, on the reverse strand, counting down.
TTAAACCTGGAAATAGCCCAACCGACAAAGATGGCTATCAGGATCAGTTGGATGAACGAATTGAATCCTGACCTGTTCGGATTCAGGTCAGCTCTACGAAACAAGCTCATGATATGTTTGCCCAGGTCTGCAAGGATTCCGCTGCCATCCTGGATAAGGATGGATGCAACAGCGAGGCATATAAGGCCAAGGATGATATACAGGATTGTTGATGCTGAATTTTTCATGGCTAACCTCTACATATTAATTTTTACGTTTCAGGATTTCGATACCAATCCAGAGAAAGATGGCTGTTAAGCTGAGTTTCAGGAGGTTTCGAAAGCCTGATTTGTTTTCAGGATTGATGGATGCTTCTGTTGACCAGCCAAAGATGGTATGGCTTGCATCACTCCCTATGCCG